>DASUQU010000221.1:0-6112 GCA_036280495.1 Thermomicrobiales bacterium
CGGTACGGGGCGTTGATCGTATTGGAGCGGGAAACCGGCCTGCAGAATTACGTCGAGCGTGGCGTTCCGATCGATGGGCTGCTGACCCGGCAGCTCCTGATCAATCTCTTCTACCCCAACTCTCCGTTGCACGATGGCGCCGCGGTCGTGCGTGATGGGCGCATCGTTGCCGCCAGCGTCGTCTTGCCACTTTCGGACAACACCGCCGCAACCTCCCAATTGGGGACACGCCATCGCGCTGCACTCGGCATCACTGAGCAGTCGGATGCGATCGCTGTCGTCGTCTCCGAGGAGACCGGACAAATCTCGATTGCGGAGAACGGGCAGCTCATCCGCAATCTCGACGCCGAGCGACTGGATGACGAGCTGCGCGCCATGCTGAAGCTGGAAGATCCGGAGCGCGAGCGGGGTCGCATCCTGCAAGGGGTGGGAGAACGGCTCCGCATGCCGGTGCGAGGAGCAAGTTCCCCCAACGGCTCGACCACCGTCACCAGGTCCGCGAATCGGGGCGCGGGAGCGGATGCGAAACCGTCGCGCAGCACGTAGCCCAGCATGCGCGTGCTGCCACCGGGCCGCAGCCTGATGGGAATCTCCGGCGACGCCGTCTTTCGTGCCGCCGCTTCGCTCGCGCTAGCCTTCCTCCTCTGGGCGTGGGTGACAACCCAGCGCGACCCTCCGGAGACACGTGTCTTCGCCGATCTGGCTTTGCAGGCGCCAACCTTGCCAGAACCTCTGCAGATCGCGGGAGAGCTACCACCGGTCACGATCGAGGTCATCGGACCGCGCTCGGTGGTCGATCGGCTCTCCCGCGCCGGCTTGCGTCCGTCGCTCGACATGAGCGAAGTGACTGGTCCCGGCAACTACCAGGCTGAGGTCGTCGTCGATCTGCGCGGGGCCGCCGCCCGCATCGACTCCATCACTCCGCAGGTAGTGCCGCTGGTGGTCGACGAGACGACCTCGCGCACGATGCACCTCGAGGTCGCACCGGCACAGATCGACGACCCGACCCGCCGCATTGGCGAAATCGTGCCCGAGGTCTCCGAGGTGACGGTGAGTGGACCAAAACGGTTAGTCGACAACGTGGCGCAGGTGGTGCTCCCGGTCGATATCGGCGACCGCAGCGACAACTTCACCGCCGATTTCGTGCCGACGGCGCTCGATGCCGCCGGACAGCCGATTCCGGAAGTCGCGCTCCTGCCATCGCGAGTGACGACTACCGTCGAGGTCGACCAGCGTGGTCGTTCCGTACCGGTCCTGGTGCAGGCGGTCGGGAGTCCGGAACAGGGATATGAGAGCGTCGGCAGCGTGGCCAACCCGGCGACCGTGCTGCTCGACGGTCCGGAGGATGTCCTGGCCAACATCCTCTCGGTCGTCACCGCGCCGGTCAACATCGATGGCGCCACCGAGACCGTAAGTACCCGCGTTGGCCTGGAGGACCTGCCGCCGGACGTGCGGGTCGTCAACCCCGCCGATGGATCGGTTGTGGCCGTTGTTCAGATTCGCCCGCGCGGAGTGACACAACTCCTCAGCGACCTGCCGGTCCAGGTCAATGGCGTGCCGGATGGATTCACCGCGTCGGTGGAGCCGGACAGAGTCGGGGTCGTCGTCTTTGCCTCGGAAGAGACGATGGCGAGCCTTGGCGGCGATGAGATCTCTGCCTCGGTATCAGCAGAGGGCCTTGGCGCGGGACGGCATCAGGTGCGGCCGAGCGTTACCGTGCCACCGGAGGTGCAGTGGCTGCGCACCGATCCGGAGGTCGTCGTCGTGACCGTCGAGCGAGAGGCCACTGGAGTGCCGGCGACACGACCGGCCCAACGCACCGCACCCGAGGCGACACCGCAAGGGTGACAGGGAGATGTCCCTATCACCCCATGAGCCCACGTCCCTGTCACCCGTCACTTGTTACTCGACGCCGGTACGCTCCATCTCGTGCGCCAGCAGGACCGCCTCGGCGACCTCGCGCATCGATTTGCGCGTGTCCATGCTCGTCTTGCGGATGCGGTGGAAGGCGTCGGCCTCACGGAGACCGAGCGTCTCCATGAGGACCCCCTTGGCGCGCTCGACCACCTTGCGGGTCTCCAGCGCCTCACGCAGGTCGCCGACCTCACGCTCGAGAGCCCGAAACTCATCGAAACGAGCGACCGAGAGCTCGATCACTGGGAGCAACTCCGCCGGACGAAACGGCTTGACTACGTAGCCGACGACTCCCGCCTCGCGCGCCCGCTCGACGAGGGGCTGATCTGAGTAGGCGGTCAGGAGGACGACCGGGGCAATTTTCTCCCGGGTTAGCTCCTCGGCGACGGTGATGCCGTCAAGCTCCGGCATCTTGATGTCCATGATCACGATATCGGGTTGCAGCTTGCGGGAGAGGTCGAGCGCGGCGCGGCCATCGCCGGCCTCGCCGATCACGTCGTAGCCAAGTTCAGTGAGCATCTCACGAAGGTCGAGCCGGATCAGCGACTCGTCATCGGCAATCAGCACGCGCCACGCGCGGGTGGCGCCCGGGGACTCGCTCATGGGCGGGGCCCTCAACGTCTCAGGTCGACACGGTAACCGCGCGACCACGGCTATAGCGCGGCGCCGAATCCGCCGCGATGACAACGGATAGCATACGAATCGGCCACGGGTTGCACGGGCCTGTCGAGGGGAAAGGGTCGGGGCGAGAGGATTCGAACCTCCGACCACCGGTACCCCATACCGGTGCGCTACCGGACTGCGCCACGCCCCGACTAATACGTCAGTGTAGCACGTAGCAACTGGCTATCGGCTCTTGGCTATGGGCTATTGCCGAATCGCATTCGGGTCAGAACGAGCGGTTAATAGTTGTTGTGGATAGAGATTGTCTTGGTCGCGCCGTTTGGCGACTGAAGTACGGAGCCGAAACAGACGACACTCGTGAGAGCTTGTTAGCATCGCCAGCGGGTCGCCAGGGACTGGTATGATCTCGGTCCCAGACTGGTGAAGATCGCAAGGAGCCCTGATGGCCGAGTCGCCACGCGTCGACGTTGCCCTGCCCCCGGTACCACCGGTACCAATGGGAACGCATCCCTGGGTCGCCCAGTGGCAAGACCGAATCGGCTTCGGCGTCAGCATCTTCCCCCAACCGCCGGACTGGCAAGGTTTCATCCGATTGGTGCAACGGATGGAGGCGATGGGCATCGACTCCTACTGGAGCTACGACCACCCTGCCGCCAACGCCGACTGCTGGACCGCTCTGGCCGCGCTGGCTGTCTCCACAGAGAGCATCCGGCTGGGCACTATGGTCGACTGCATCTACTACCGCTCCCCCTACCTCCTGGCACGGCAGGCTGCCGACGTCGATCGCGCGTCGCGCGGGCGCCTCGTGCTCGGCCTTGGTATCGGGCGGCTGGAGGAAGAGTTCGCAGTCATGGGTCTGTCGTTCCCACCAACACCCATCCGGCAACAAGCCCTGGAAGAAACCTTCGCCATTCTGCGGGGATTGTGGTCTGGGGAGCCGTTCAGCTACCGCGGCGAGAGTTTTTCTGTGGCGACCCCGGGACCATGGGGTCCGTTCCTGCCCCCGGTTCAGGAGCCGTACGTCCCCTTCCTGCTGGCTGGCGGCGGGGAGAAGACAACACTGCGCCAGGTGGCGCGGTTCGCCGATGCTTCCAACATGGGCGCTCACCCAGCCATCGGTCAGGCTGTCTCGGACGACGACATCGCCCGCAAATTCGCCACCATGAAAACATGGTGCGAGGAATACGGGCGCCCCTACGAGAGCATCCTGCGCACGCACTTCACCATGCCGCTGGTGCTCGCCCCAACGCGCGCCGCGCTGGAGTTGAAGCTGGCAAGGATGCCGCAGGACACGCTGACCTGGGCGGCCGAGGCGCTGTTCGCCGGCACTCCGCAAGAAGCCATCACCTTCTACCGGGGACTTTCCGAGCGCGGGTTCCAGTACTTCATTACCAACCCCCTCGGCGGCGATGAAGAGACCGTCGAACTGCTCGGCGCCGAGGTGAGGCCGGCGTTCGTGTAGGGGGTCGCTTCGCTCAGGGAAGGGGGCGCTGCGACCCCCCTTATTCTGGAGATGCGCATGGAGAGAGCGGAGACCAAGAAGCCGTTTGATATCGACCTCGCCGTGGAGCGCATCGCGGCGACGGTGGAGCCATTCCCGAAGGCGGCGATGTTCGAGCTGGCCGAGCGGGGCTACGCCACGCCGTTTCAGCAGCTCGTAGCTTGCGTCATCTCCATCCGCACCCGCGACGAGGAGAGCCTGCCGATCAGCATCCGCCTCTTCGAGACCGCTCCCACGGCGGAGGCCATTGCCGCACTCACCCCGGATCAGATCGACGCCCTCATCCGGCCGTCGACATTCCATGAGCGAAAGGCGTATCAGATCCACGCCATCGCCACCCGCGCGGTTGACGAGTTCGGTGGCAATCTGCCCTGCGACGACGAGGTGCTGCAATCGTTCGCCGGGGTCGGGCCCAAGTGCGCCCATCTGGCATTAGGCGTCGCCTGCGGCGCGGCTGTCATCAGCGTCGACATCCATGTCCATCGCGTCGTCAACCACTGGGGGTACGTGCAGACCGCAACCCCGGAGCAGACGATGCTGGCCCTGGAGGCGAAGCTACCCGAACGCTACTGGGTGCCGATCAACAGCTTGCTCGTCCCCTTCGGCAAGCACATCTGCACCGGCATCCGCCCCAAATGCTCGACCTGCCCTGTGCTGGAGATGTGCCAGCAGGTGGGAGTGACGAGTCACCGGTAACCGGCTATCGCTCACTAAGCGACGAGCTCGCGCCCCTTCGCGAGACGGAGATGCTCACCTGTGTCAACAATTTCGCGTAGCGCCTGAACGGTCTGCCACAGCTCGTGAAAAGACGTGTAGAGCGGCGCCGGGGCGAGCCGGATGACGTTCGGAGCGCGGAAGTCGGGAACGATGCCGCGGGCCTTGAGCGCCCGCGCGATGCGCGGTGCCTCATCGTGCTCGACGGCGAGGTGCCCGCCGCGCCGGTCGGCCGACCGTGGGGTGCCGATAGCGAAGTTGTACGGGGACGCCGTTAGCCCGGTCTCCTCTAGCAGCCGGGTCAGGTAGTCCGTCTGGGCCAGCGACTTGGCGCGCAGCGCGGCGATGTCCGCCTCGTGATAGAGACGGAGCGACCCGCGTAGCGGCGCGGTGGCCAGCAGAGGCGGAGTCGAGATCTGCCAGGCCCCGGCCGCGGCGGCCCCACGCCACGTGTGGACCATGTCGAACTGTTGGGTCTTCTCGTAGCCCCACCACCCGGCTAATCCTGGCGTGGCTTCCCAGTGGCGGCGGTTGACGTAGAGGCCGCCCGTCGCGCCGGGACCGGCGTTCAGATACTTATAGGAACACCAGAACGCCCAATCGACACCCCACTCGTCGAAGCGATGGGGCACGGCCCCGATCGAGTGCGCGCAGTCGAACCCGAGCGGGATGCCGCGGGCCTGGGCCTCGACCGCGAGGCGGGGGATATCGAGGAGTTGCCCCGAACGGTAGAGAACGGCCGGCAGGAGCGCGAGCGCAACGTCGTCGGCCAGGGCAGCGACCACTTCCTCCTCGACAATCGTGCGCCCGTCACGGGAGGGAACGAGAACGAGATCGAGGCGTGGATCGCCACCGTGGAGGTGGATGAGGCTCTGAAGCGCATAAATATCGGACGGGAAATCGAGCGCGGTGGCCACGATCTTTCGCCGTGCCCCCTGCGGGCGGTAGAAGGTGGCGGTGAGTGCGTGCTGGTTGACCGTCGTCGAGCCGGTGACGACGACCGCCTCCGGCTCGGCACCGACCAGCGGCGCGAGGAGCGCTCCCAGCTCCTCACCGAGCGTGAACCAGGGTGGATTCGCCCCGAGCCAGCCGTCGATACCAAGCGTCTTCCACTCCTCCAGGGCGCGCAGCGTCTCAGCCTCGGCATCGCGGGACAGGAGTCCCAGCGAGTTCCCATCGAGGTAGATGCGTCCCGGCAGCAGGTGAAAGCGTTCCCGGAAGGGAGCCAGAGGATCAGCGGCGTCCAGCGCCAGCGCTTCCGCTTCGCGCATACCTGACTCCATCCGCTGTTCACCTCTGCACGTCCACGTGCGCGTGCAGGCTCACCTTCGAGCCCGGTCGTCCTCCTGGGCCAGCGCG
>DASUQU010000222.1:0-4453 GCA_036280495.1 Thermomicrobiales bacterium
GTCGTCGGCACCGCCTTGAGTCCCCATACCCGCGGCTTTCTCGTCGGGCTTTATCACTTGGTGAATCGAAGACTCGCCTCGTCAGAGCACGATCAACTCAGGTTCGAGCTGCTCCTCCAGTGAAACAATCTCAGCCCTGAAAGAGCCTTACGTCGACCGCTACCCGTGTTCCGGCTCAGTTCGGGCGAGGGACTCCTGGCAGCGGGAACCGCTCCATCATCTCCCTGACATTGCCGGCGATCCGGGCCCGGACCGTCTCGTCTTCCGGCGCTTCCAGGATGTCGGCGATATAGCCAGCCACGATGCGGCACTCCTCCGGGCCGAACCCGCGAGTCGTGACCGCGGGAGTCCCCAGGCGAATCCCGCTCGCCTGTGCCGGGGGACGGGTGTCGCCCGGGATCGTGTTCTTGTTACAGGTGATTCCCACCTCGTCGAGGAGCTTTTCGGCCTTGCTTCCGCTGAGACCTCTCGCGCCGACGTCGACCAGCATCAGGTGGGTGTCAGTACCTCCTGAGATGACTGGCAATCCGCGCTCGGCGAGCTCCCCGGCCATCGCCTGCGCGTTCTCGATGATTCGCGCTGAATAGTCGCGGAATGCCGGAGCCAACGCCTCACCGAGCGCAACCGCCTTGCCCGCGATCACGTGCATCAGCGGACCGCCCTGCAGACCCGGGAAGACTGATTTGTCGATCGTTTTGGCGTGCTCTTCCGCGCACAGGATCATGCCGCCGCGCGGCCCGCGCAGCGTCTTGTGGGTCGTCGTCATCGTCACGTGCGCGTGCGGGATGGGGCTCGGGTGCAATCCCGACGCTACGAGGCCCGCCGGGTGGGCGATGTCGGCGAAGAGGTAAGCATCGACTTCATCGGCAATCGCGCGAAAACGCTCGTAGTCCATTTGACGGCTGTAGGCGCTCGCCCCGGCGATGATCGCCCGTGGTCGGACCTCGCGCGCTCGCCTCGCGACCTCGTCGTGGTCGATCAGACCCGTAGCCGCGTCCACTCCGAAGAAATGCGGTTCGAAGAGCCGCCCGGAGTAGTTGACCGTGTGGCCGTGCGTCAGATGACCGCCTTCCGCCAGGCTGAGGCCAAGAATCCGATCCCCAGGCTCGAGAAACGCGAGGTAGACGGCGAGATTGGCATTCGAGCCGGAATGCGGTTGGACGTTGGCATGCCCGGCGCCGAACAATTGCTTCGCCCGTTCAATGGCGAGGCGCTCCACCTGGTCGACGTATTCACAGCCTCCGTAGTACCGCTTTCCCGGATAGCCTTCGGCGTACTTGTTGGTCAAGACGCTGCCAACCGCCTCCAGAACCGCGGCACTGACGAAATTCTCGGATGCGATCAGTTCGATCCCATCTCGTTGGCGAGCCTCTTCGCGTGCGATTGCTCCCGCGACGTCTGCATCGGCGTCCAAGTGCGATGGCCTCGACAGCTCGAGCATCGGTGGCTCCTATCTTGCTCAATGACCTCTTCGGTCCGTCGAGCGGGAAACGCGCGGTCAGGGTCGATTCTACAATCTGGCAACAGCCAAAGAGCGAGAAGACGGGAGGAAACGTGCGAGTCGCGGTCACTGGAGGCGCGGGATACATCGGGAGCACTGCCGTCGCTAGGCTCGTCGCCCGCGCGGATGATGTTGTCGTCATCGACAACCTGGCGAAGGGCCATGAGCAGGCCGTGCCCGATAGCGCACCACTGGCGCAGGTTGACATCTGTGATCGTTCTGCCGTGGTGAGCGTCCTCCGTCAATATCGCCCCGATGCGGTCCTCCACTTCGCGGCGCTAACCATTGCTCCGGAATCGGTTCGCGATCCTGCGCCGTACTGGCGGGTCAACACCGGAGGGACGCTCAACGTCTTGGACGCAATGCGGGATGCGGGCGTTACGGCCATCGTCTGCTCTTCGACGGCCGCGGTCTATGGCAATCCCGAGCAGATACCGATCCCCGAGGATGCGCCGCTCGCGCCGATCAACCCGTACGGCGCCTCGAAACTCGCCGCCGAGCGGGCCGTCTCGTCCTACGCCGAAGCGTACGGCTTCGCCTATGCCGCGCTCCGCTACTTCAACGTGGCCGGAGCGTCCGGCGAGATAGGCGAAGATCACCGGCCTGAGACGCATCTCATCCCGAGCGCGCTCGACGCCGCGGCTGGATGGCGGGAACCACTCTCCGTCTATGGCACGGACTTTCCGACCGCCGATGGAACCGCTATTCGCGATTACGTCCATGTCGAGGACCTGATCGACGCCCATTTGCTAGCTCTGGACAATGTTGTCGCCGGCGGCAATTGTCTGGGCCCGATCAATCTCGGTACTCGGGCTGGCGCATCGGTGCGAGAAGTGCTTGATGCTGTCGAACGCGTCACCGGGGCGCCCGTGCCGACGCTCTACGCAGCGCGTCGGCCCGGAGATCCGGCCATCCTCGTGGCAAACGCGTCGAAAGCTAACGAGGTTCTTGGTTGGCAGCCACGGCGCTCGAATCTTGACGAAATGGTCTCCTCAGCCTGGGCGTGGCGACAGCGATTCCCCGGCGGCTATCAGATGGCAGGCGCCAGAAAGGCTAGCTGACCGGAGCGTTAGTTGGCCCGAGCCTGCCTTGGCGCATGGCGCTCTTGGAGGCAACGTCCGTTTAGCCGGCTTCCAACCCGTGCAATTTAGGGAGTTACGGTTTCGCCAATCCGCCGCTCTCGACCCTGCAAGAGCCGGCGGATATTCCCTTCGTGGCGAACCGTGATGATTGCGCTGATCGCCACTATCGCGACCGCGAAGGCCCAGTCGAGTTTGCCCACGGCCGCGTACGCCACCGCCAGCAGGGCACCAAGCCCGGCCGCGATCAATGAACCGAGCGAGACGAACTTGGTCACCCAGACCACGAGGGCCATGACTGGGACGATGACGACGATGTATGGGAAGAGCGCGATCGCGGCTCCGGCGCCGGTAGCAACGCCTTTCCCACCCTTGAATCCGATGAACGGCGACCAACAGTGCCCTGCCACTGTCGCTACAGCAGCCGCGGCCACCCAGGATGAATTGAACCCGGCCGACCTGGCAAGGAGGACGGGAAGCACCCCTTTGAGAATATCGAGCAGCGCGACGACAGCGGACGCCCGTGGCCCCAGCGTGCGCAGCACGTTCGTCGCTCCTGTGCCACCACTACCAACTGTACGCAGGTCGATGCCGCGGCTCGCCTTGCCCAGGAGATAGCCCCAGGGAACAGCACCAATCAGAAACGAGGCAACAACCAGTGTCACGCCGGCCAGCGGGCCTGGCACGTCAGCGACCTTCGTCCCGCCCGCGGAAACTCATCCTGATCGCGGTTCCAGTGAAACCGAACGTCTCGCGCAGCTTGTTTTCGAGGTACCGGCGATAGGAAAAGTGGATCTGCGCCGGATCATTCATGAAGAAAATGAAAGTCGGCGGAGAAACGTCAGCCTGGGTCACGTAAAAGAACTTTAGCCATTTCCCAGGCTTTGTCGGCGGTGGATGCGCGGCGACCGCTTCTTTCATCATCTTGTTCAGAGCGGCAGTCGACACGCGCCGGTGGCGCTCGCTCACAACCGTGAGCGCGGTGTCCATCACTTGCTGCACCCGTTGGCCGAACTTCGCCGAGACGAAGACCAATGGCGCGTAAGGCATGAAGTCGAGGGCCGCCCGGGCCTGCTCCCGGTACTCCTCCATCGTCGAGGAGTCCTTCTCGATCAGGTCCCATTTGTTGACGACGACGACCACGCCCTTTTTCTGCTCGGCAATATAACCGGCGATATGCAGATCCTGGGACGTGAACCGCTCGGTGGCGTCGATGACCAGCAGCACGACGTCCGCGCGGTCGATCGCGCGCATCGACCTCAAAACGCTGTATTGCTCGATGCCGCGGTCGACTCTGCCCCGGCGCCGGATGCCGGCGGTGTCGATCAGCGTGATGGGTTGACCGGCCCAGACGAACACCGTATCGAGCGAGTCACGAGTTGTTCCCGGGACGTCGCTGACGATCGATCGCTCCTGGCCCAGGAGCGCGTTGAGGAGGCGGCTCTTGCCGACATTTGGCCGCCCGACGATCGCGATCGCGGGGCCCTCCGGCTCTTCTTCGTGCTCCACCTCGGGAAGCGCTTCGACGACCCGATCTAACAGATCGCCGGTCCCACTTCCGTGATACGACGAGATAGCGATTGGATCCCCGAGGCCGAGTTCGTAGAACTCGACCGCGGCGTCACGACGCTCGGAGCTGTCGGCCTTGTTCGCCACGAGAATCGTCGGTTTGTCAGCACGCCGCAGCATATCGGCGACTTCGTGGTCGCCCGCGTTGATTCCCGTGCGCGCGTCGACCATGAAGACGATGACATCGGCCTCACCGATAGCGACATGAGCTTGCTCGCGTGTGTGCTGCGCAATCTGGGTGAACGACTCGGTTTCGACTTCCCGGTCGTCCTGCAGGCCGCCGGTGTCGACGAGCGTGAACTCG
>DASUQU010000223.1:0-3275 GCA_036280495.1 Thermomicrobiales bacterium
CTGGGGTGAGCGGGTCGGCGCGCCGGTGATCGCCCAGGAGCAGGGGTCCGACCCCGGCGCCATCGTCTTCGATGCCATGCAGGCGGCGCACGCGCGGGGCGTCGACGTGCTGATCGTCGACACCGCCGGCCGGCTGCACACCAAGCACAACCTGATGGCGGAGCTCACCAAGCTGCGCCGGATCATGCAGAAGACGGTCCCCGAGGCGCCGCAGGAGACGATCCTGGTCATCGACGCCACGACCGGTCAGAACGGACTGGTGCAGGCCCAGGAGTTCGCCGGGGCCGTCGACATCTCCGACATCCTCATTGCCAAGCTGGACGGCACGGCCAAGGGCGGCATCGCCTTCTCCGTCGCCAAAGAGCTGGGTACGCCGATCTCCTACGTCGGTACCGGCGAGAAAGCGACCGACCTCGCCGAGTTCCGCCCCGATACCTATGTCGACTCGCTCTTCTTCGGCGAGGGCGAAGGGTTCTGAAACTCGGAACTCCTCTAAACTAGCACCATTGCAGCTATTCCTGGCGCGCTCGAAGCGCGTATTACCTGGCAAGGACCACCATGTTCGAAACGCTGACCGATCGCCTCAACGAAACGTTCGCCCGGCTGGGGCGGAAGGGGCGGCTGACCGAGCAGGACGTCGACGACGCCATGCGCGAGGTGCGCCGCGCGCTGCTCGAGGCCGACGTCAACTTCAAGGTCGCCAAGGACTTTGTTGCCGCCGTGCGTGAACGCGCCGTCGGGCAGGATGTTCTCCACTCGCTCACCCCAGCGCAGACGGTCATCGGTATCGCCAACGAGGAGCTCATTCGCGTCCTGGGAGAGGAAGGTCAGGGGCTGATCGCACCCGACCGACCGCCACAGATCTTGATGCTGGTGGGACTCCAGGGCAGCGGTAAGACGACCCACGCCGCAAAGCTCGCCGTCCACCTGCGCAAGCAGGGCCGCAATCCCCTGCTCGTGGCCGCCGACGTCTACCGCCCCGCCGCAATCAACCAGCTGCAGGCGCTCGGTAAGCAGATCAGCATCCCGGTCTACGAAGAAGGGACCGGTGGCAACCCGGTCAATATCGCCGCCAACGCGTTGCGGTTCGCCCACGAGCGTGGCTACAACCCGGTCATCATCGACACCGCCGGCCGCTTGCAGATCGACGACCGTCTCATGCAAGAGCTGGTCGACATCCGGGACCGGGTGCGACCGACCGAGATCCTGCTGGTCGCCGACGCCATGACGGGGCAGGAGGCGGTCAGTGTCGCCCAGACGTTCAACGAACGGGTCGGGGCCAGCGGGCTGATCCTGACCAAGATGGACGGTGACGCCCGCGGCGGCGCGGCCCTTTCGATCCGCGCCGTAACCGGCGTGCCGATCAAGTTCATCGGTACGGGCGAGAAGCTCGACGCCATGGAGCCGTTCCATCCTAACCGCCTGGCCGGTCGCATCCTGGGCATGGGCGACATCCTCTCGCTCATCGAGCGCGCTCAGGAGACGACCACCGAAGAGGATGCGGTCGAGTTGCAGGATCGGATGCTCAAGGGTCAGTTCAATCTGGAGGACTTCCTGGAGCAGCTGCAAAAAGTCAAGCAGATGGGGCCGCTGAGCCAGCTCCTGGAGATGATCCCCGGTCTGGGCGCGCAGATGCGACAGGCGAAAGCGCAAATTTCCGACGACGACTACAAGCGGGTCGAGGCGATCATCTACTCCATGACCCCGGACGAACGCCGCAATCCCGACGTGATCGGGCGGCGGCGGACGGCGCGCATCGCCAAAGGGAGCGGCACCTCGATTCAGGAAGTGAAACAGCTGCTCAAGCAGTTCGAAGAGATGCAGAGGATGATGTCGCAGATGGGTCGCATGGCAAAAAAGGGCAAGATGCCACGCGGCTTGCCCTTTTCTATGGGATAGGCGATGTGAGCTCGGGGGTCTGAACGACCTGGCGTTTACCCCCTGAATCCACCCTCCTCTGACGGCAAAGAGGTGAGAACCTGACCCCTGGTTGATTGGAACGGCCTGGGATCAAATCCGACCCACTCGATGCCGGCTATTCGTTCAAAGCGCTTGGCCATCACCTGGAGCGCTTCAGGGTTCTCGTCAATCAAGACAAAGCTGCGTCCGGTTTGCCAGCAGGCTTCCCCGGTTGTCCCGCTTCCCGCGAAGAAATCCAGAACGAGGTCTCCCGGGTTGGATGAAGCGAGAATCATCCTCTTGAGGATCCCTACGGGCTTCTGGGTGGGATAGCCGGTCTTTTCCTTGCCATTTGTAGGAACGATTGTGTGCCACCACGTATCAGTCGGCATTTTCCCGCGCGCCGCTTTCTCCGGACCCACCAGCCCCGGAGCCATATACGGAATGCGATCGACCTCGTCGTAGTTGAAGACGTAGTCTGCCGGATCTTTGACGAAGACCAGGATCGTGTCGTGCTTCGGAGGCCATTTGTTCTTCGGACGCCCTCCGTAGTCATAGGCCCAGATAACCTCGTTCAGAAAAGCGTCGCGACCGAAGATGGAGTCGAGGAGCACTTTCACGTAATGCACCTCACGGTAATCGAGGTGGACATAGAGCGTCCCGTTCGCGGCAAGGATCCGGTGCGCTTCCACGAGCCTGGGTTGCAGGAACGCCAGGTAATCATCGAATGCATCGGCGAATTCCTTGCTGCCAATGGCTGTCGTCCGGTACCGGCGGCCCTGAAACCCGGTTCGGTCGCCGTTTTCTGATGCAACTGTCCTGATTTGGGTTCTTGCCTGGATTTTTCCCGTGTTGAACGGAGGGTCGATGTAAATCAGGTTGGCATTGGCGGACGGCATCTCCCGCAGCACGCCCAGGTTTTCGGCAAAGATGATCTGATTGCGCATTCCACCATCCGGGCTGAAGGATCAACCGCCGGCGAGACCGAGCCCGTGGCGACCGGGCATACGCTAGTCGCTTGACGCCACCTCGACCAGCTCCCGAAAGAGCTCATGCAACGCCGCTTCCGGGTCACCTGTCAATCCGGCGTGGACGGGCCCTGGTTGAACGATCGTGCTGGCTGGAGCGGAGAGCCAGCCGAACCGCTCGGCGGCCGGCAAGAGCGAGATCGCCCCACCCATGGGATCGCCCGCCACTACCAGCCTGATGACGTCGAGCTGACGCTCCACGGCATCGAGGTCGGGCGCGGGCCACAGGGCGCGCAGCCGATCCTGATCGAGCCGCGCCTCGACGCCGAGGAACTTGCGCGGCCGCGAGTAGAGCACGACCCCGACGTTGACGAACTCCTCCCGCTCGACCCGCGGCACCACCCGGAT
>DASUQU010000224.1:0-4375 GCA_036280495.1 Thermomicrobiales bacterium
GCCAGTGTCGAAACGGGGGAGAAGGGACTCCAGGCGAATAACCGTTCCTCCCGAGCCAGGACGACCTTGTCGAGCGCTCCCTGCCGAATCAACGCAACCGCGGTGGCAACCGATGATTCCCAGGCTGCGCGGCTTGGGACCAATTCAATGGGGACTTTGGACTGGCCTGCATCGATGGAAAGTGGGGTCAGGACCCAACCGCGAGCACGTTCGAAGAGCTCGTCGATCTGCTGTTCGACGTCCCCAAGCGAAGATCTTGGTTCGACCTCGACCGTGACTCTCAGCAGTGCATCGTCGTGACCGTCATTCTGGATGAGCACCTGAGGTACCACGAGTCTGGCATCTGGGAAGTCTCGCCAGAGAGACGAGTCGTCAGTCTGGTCGCCGAAGGCGAATCCGGTGAAGCAAGGGAACGCGGCGGCGTCCCCTCGAATCAGACTCGAGCGCAGGTCCCGCATCGCCGCCGACACCCGGCCGAATCGTCCCGGTCCTGTCGCGCGAATCTCGCGGGCCAATCCCGCGCCAGCGAACGCATGCCCGGCCGCGGGTTGCTCCCATAGCGCCCCGGAGCCGAGCGCCGAGGAGCTAGCAGCCAGAAAGACGATGGCATCAGGGGCAAAGGCGAGTCGCTCGACACGGGAAAGGAGCGTGGGTCGGCCCAGTTGACGTGCGCGGGCTACGGCATCGTCGATGTCGATGCGCGCACTCGACCTGGGCCGCTCGAGGTCTACCGCGATGGTCATTGCCGCGGCTCCTCCCTGGCGCCGGTGACTCCGTAGAGGAGCAAGGAGCGGAGAGCCGGATAGGTCTCTTCCAACCGTGACGGTTCGCCGGTCAACAGCCAGCGCAAGACGACCTGGTTGACGGCGCCGTACCAGGCGTGCGCCGTCACCTGGGTGTCGAGCGGAGGGATCTGACCCCGGGCGACGGCGGCGTCGAGGCAACCGGCGATGAGGGCGGCAAAGGCCGCATGGAGATCGTTGAGTTTCGCGTTGAACTCTTTCCCGGCGCCAAGAGCGTCCACGAGGAGCAATCGCGCCAGAAGACGGTGGTCCGCGAAGGCGTGCAACACTTCGCGCAGCGCGGCGTCGCCACGTCGAAGCGGATCGGATTCCGCGGCCATCGCGACTTCGACGCGCCGCAGCAGTGCCCCACTCGCTTCGTCGAGGAGGGCGAGGAACAGCGCTTGCTTGCTCGGGAAATGAAAGTAGAGTCCGCCCTTTGATGTCTCCGAGACGCGAGCGATCTCGTCGACCGCGGTGTCGCCGTAGCCGTGCTGGGTAAAGACCTCGAGCGCGGCGTCGAGCACTCGCTGTCTCCGCGTTCGACTTCGTTCCTGGACGTTTGTCATTCCTCGTCCGCGGTAAAAACCGACCGACCAGTCGGTAGGATATTCTAGCGCATTGCATAGAGCGAAGAGGAGGTCCATCCGCCGATGCCGGCCGAACCGCAGTCGCAGGTGCGGAGTAATGTGAATCCGCTCGTCCTCGTTCACGGCGACTTTGGCGATGGATTTGAGTCGTGGAGCGTTGCCTGCGAGCGAATCGGCAAGCGCCGACGGACGGTGGTCTTCGATCGGCCCGGATTCGGAGAGGATTTGTCCGCAGACGCGCGTTTCTCGATCGCGGATGAGGCCCGAGTATTACTGGACGCCCTGGCCGATATGGCCATCCAATCGTTTCATCTCGTCGGGCACTCCTACGGCGGTCTGATTGCGCTCGAGATGGCTGCTATGCGACCGGACAGCGTGCGGAGTCTGCACCTGATCGAGCCGCCGCTGCTCGATCTTCTTCCGGAGGACCCCGACGTGACGGAGATGGACCGGCGCGTGCGCTGGATCGTGGAGCACCACGTGGAGCTAGGCGACGAGGCGGCGACGGAAGCCTTTTTCGCAATGATCGGCGGCGAACGCATGGTCGAGCGGCTCCGAAGCATGCCCGATTGGACGCGCCTCTGTACGTATGCGACGCGGTTCGCGCGAAGTGAACCGGCTGGCTCCTATCCGAGCTCGACGTTGGGGCGGCTAACGGGGGAAATTCCCGTCGCACTCTACACGGGCGGGAGGAGCCATCCCGCGCTGCGCCTCATTGCCCAGGAGCTGGCGAACAGGATCGAAGGTGCTCGTCTGGTGGACGTCCCTGAGGCCGGCCACGCTGTGCAAATGGCCAAAGAGGTGTTTGTAGATGCGCTCTTCGATCTCGTGCAGGATGCGGATCTCGGTTGGCCGGAGCGGGACTCAGTGTCGCGCTCCGAGGCCAACGGGGAATAGAGGACGCTGAGGCGATGTCTGAGGCAAAGAGACGACGAACGCCGTCTCAATGCCGGCAATGGCTTTCAGCTCGTCGAGCGCCTCCGTGGGGATCGCATCGTCGACGTTGAGCACCATGATCGCTTCCCCGCCCCGCCGGGGGAGGTGACGGCCCACCTGCATCCCCGCGATATTAACGTCGTGGCGGGCCAGGATCGTTCCTACCGACCCGATGACACCGGGTTGGTCACGGTGGTGGGTGATCAAGACGTCGCCGGCCAGCGGGCTATTGAGCGTGAAGCCATCGACCTCCATGATGGCCGCATCCTGGCGGTCCCAGACGACCGTAACGTGGTGCGACAGCAGTCCGTCATCGCCCCCGACGACTTCAAAGGAAAAATCAGGTAACCGCGACGGATCAGCGTCGCCGCTGACCACGCGCACCAGAACGCCTCGTTCGTCGGCGAGGAGTCGCGCATTGACCGGCGTCACTCGCTCGTTTGTCCAGCGCTGCAAGGCTTCGCTCAGTGCGGCCGCAACGACATGCTCCACGACATCTGCCGGAACCACTCCCCGGACCGTGACGCCGAAGACGCCGGGAACGTCGGGTTCGAGCACCGCCAGGAGGCGGCCCGCTGCTCCGCACGCAGTCGTCAAGCGTTGCAGTTCCGGCGCATGAAGCGATGCGGCCGGCAAGTTGACCGCATTTGGAACTGCTTCACCGCGTAGGGCTGCGAGCGTCGTGACACTGATCACCTCACCGACGGCCGCGAGCGCCTCCGCGCTGGAGCCACCGATGTGCGGTGTGACTACTGTGTCGGGGGAGGCGAAGAGTGGGCTGCTCATGGCTGGTTCGTGCGGGAAGACGTCGACACCGGCGCCACGTATCCTGCCGCCCGCGAGCGCCTCCGCCAGCGCCTCTTCGTCGACGACACCGCCCCGAGCGGCGTTTATCACGATTGCTCCCGGCTTGAGATTGGCGATGGCTTCTCGATTCAGCAGGTGAAAGGTTTCGGCATTTTCCGGAACGTGGAACGTCACCACGTCGGAACTTTGCAGGAGCGTCTCGAAGTCGACCGGAGCCGCGCCGAGCTCGGTAAAGCGCTGGGTTGCGATGTAGGGATCGTAGGCGAGGACTCGCATATCAAAGGCTCGCAGCCGGCGGGCGACCTGAGCTCCGACCCTGCCCAGCCCCACGATACCCGCGGTCCGACCGTGCAGATCGATCGGACGCATCTGTTTGCGGGGCCAGTTCCCGGCGCGGGTGGAGACGTCCGCCGATACGATCTGGCGGGTGACGGCAAGGAGCAAGGCGATCGTGTGCTCCGCCGCGGAGACTGCGTTTGCTCCCGGAGTATTGAGAACGAGGACGCCTGCCCGAGTGGCGGCATTCAAGTCGATATTGTCGACCCCCACCCCGGCGCGAGCGACGACACGCAAGTTTCGCCCGGCGGCGATTACCTCTTCCGTGACCTCGGTCTCGCTACGGACGACGAGCGCGTCGGCGTCCCGTACGGCGTCGAGCAGCGCTGGGACGTTCAAGCCGTCGACCTCGGCGATCTGTGCGGCGGCTGCGAGGCGCTCTCGCGCGGCCGGATGAATGGCGTCGCTGATGACGATCACGGGCCGGGTCTCGACTCCATCGGACCCGAGTTTGCCGAATTCAGGGGTGTGGAGGCTGTTCACGGCATCCTGCCCTCCGCGGGTGATGTGGTCGGCGATGATATCGAAGAGGGTATCGAGGTCGTCGGCGGCCGCGATCATCGGATCGTCAAGCCTGTCACCGGACTCTCCCGCCTTGACGAGAAAGCAGCGTACGCCGGCGGCGGCATAGTTGCGGGCGTGGCGGAGGCTGTCCTCGACCGCGTGACTGAAACCGGAGCGGAGCGCAACGGCCGCTTTCAGATCGGCGAAGACGATTGGGCATTCAGGGAATCCGTGCGCCTCTAGCCAGCGCCTCGTCATCTCGGCCGAAGGTTCGGGACGGGCCGTGACGATCGCAATATTCTCAGCTCCGACCAGCGCGATCGCGCGCCGCAGAAACTCTGCGGCGCGGGGATCAGGCTGCAGCTTGGCGGCAGGGCCATCGGGGCTGTAGACCCAGTCGCGCACCTGATCCGGCACATT
>DASUQU010000225.1:0-2675 GCA_036280495.1 Thermomicrobiales bacterium
TCGACCGAGGTCGAAGCGCTCGCCGTGGCCCGGCCGCGGTCCGGAGCGCCCCCGGTCGCAACGTCGGCCCCGACGGGACCGATCTACGATGTCTCGGCCGTGGTCGGTGCGGCCGCGCTGGCCCAGGCGGTTCGCGACTACGGGCATCTCGATGTTCAGCTCGACCCCCTTGGCACTCCGCCGCACGGTGCTCCGGAGCTCCATCCCACCTTCTATGGCCTCACTGAGGCTCAGCTCGCCGCGCTACCGGTCGAATCGGTACCCTGGCCGGCCAATCCCGGCGCTACCAATGCGAAAGAGGCGATCGACGACTTGCGACGCATCTATAGCGGCGGTATCGGCTACGACTTCGACCAGGTCCAGATCGCCGAAGAGCGCGCCTGGCTACGTGAGGCAGTCGAGAGCGGTCATTACACCGCGAACCTGAACCTCTCGCCCGAAGCCAAGAAAAAGCTGCTCAAGCGGCTGAGCGAGGTCGAGGGCTTCGAGCGATTCCTGCACCAGACCTATCTCGGCCAGAAGCGATTCTCGATCGAAGGCACCGATGTGCTGGTGCCGATGCTCGACACGATCATTCGTGATGCCGCCACCGCCGGGGTGCGCGAAGTTGTGTTGGGTATGGCCCACCGCGGTCGCCTCAACGTCCTGACGCACGTCCTCGGTAAGCCGTACGCCGCAATCATCGCTGCCTTCGAAGGAAGCATGGCGCGCAGCGCGTCACCCTCAGACTCCTCGAGCGACAACGGTGTCACCGGGGACGTGAAGTATCACCTCGGGGCGCGGCGGGCGAGGGCCGAGGATGGAGAGACCATCGAGATGGCGCTCGCGCTCGCTCCGAACCCGAGCCATCTCGAGTTCGTCAACCCGGTCGTGGAGGGGATGACCCGCGCCTCCCAGGATGACTGCAGCCAACCTGGACCGCCGTCTCAGGATCGCAACCGCGCGATGGCGATCCTCCTTCACGGCGATGCGGCGTTCCCCGGACAAGGCATCGTCGCCGAAACGCTCAACTTCTCCGGGCTCCCCGGTTATTCCACTGGTGGTACCGTCCACATCATTGTCAACAATCAGGTTGGGTTCACCACGGACACCCGCGATTCCCGCTCCACGCTCTACGCGGGCGATCTCGCCAAGGGATTCGAGATTCCAGTAGTGCATGTCAACGCTGACGATCCACTCTCTTGCCTTTCTGCGGCACGGTTGGCTGTCGCCTACCGGCAGCGGTTCGGCAAGGACTTCCTGATCGATCTCGTCGGCTATCGCCGTTGGGGCCACAATGAGGGGGACGAGCCGACCTTCACGCAACCGCGGATGTACGCGACGGTCACCCAGCATCCGACCGTCCGTCAGCGCTTTGCCGAGCAGTTAGTCGCGGAGGGTGCCATCACCGCCGAGGAAGCGGCCGGGATGCTGCAGGCGACGCTCGACAGCCTCGCCGCCACGCGCAAGCAGGTTGTCGATTCCGGCAGCGCCAGCGCCCCCTTCGCCGAGAATGGGAGACACGATCTCGGCGAGACCACCGAGACGGGAGTCCCGGCGGAGGATCTGCTGGCCTACGACGTCGCGATCCACTCCCTGCCGCAGGGGATGCAACTGAGTCCGAAGCTGCTGCGACAGTGGGAGCGGCGGGCGGCCGTGCTCGGCCAACCTGACGGCGAGGGGAAGATCGACTGGGCACATGCCGAGACGCTCGCCCTGGCCTCGATCCTCGCCGACGGCACGCCCATCCGGCTCACCGGGCAGGATACGGAGCGCGGCACCTTCTCTCAGCGCCACCTGGTGCTCCATAACGCCGCCACCGGGGAGCGATGGGTTCCGTTGCAAACACTGCCGCAGGCGAAGGCGTCGTTCGCTGTCTACAACAGCCCGCTGTCGGAGAATGCGGCGGTTGGCTTCGAATATGGATACACCGTTCATGCGCCAGAGTCACTGGTGCTCTGGGAAGCGCAGTTCGGCGATTTCGCCAACGGCGCGCAGGTGATCATCGACCAGTTCCTTGCGGCGGCGCGCGCCAAGTGGCAGCAAGAGCCGGCGCTCGTTCTTCTCCTGCCGCACGGGTATGAAGGACAGGGCCCCGAGCATTCCTCGGCGCGGCTGGAGCGTTTCCTGCAGCTCTTTGCCGAGGGGAACCTGCTCATCGCCAACCCGACGACCGCAGCCCAATATTTTCACCTGCTGCGCCGGCAGGCGAAGTCCCTCGCCTCCGACCGGCGACCACTGGTGGTGATGACCCCCAAGAGCCTGCTGCGCAACCCGCTTGCGGCGTCGACCCTCGACCAGCTCGCCACGGGCGCGTTCCAGGCGGTGCTGGACGATCCACGGCGCGCTGAAATGCCGGAGTCAGTGACGCGTCTCGTTCTATGCTCCGGCAAGCTAGCCGTTGAGCTAGACAGCTCCCCGCAGCGGGACGAAGCCGCTGACGTGGCAATCGCCCGCGTCGAGCGACTGGCCCCCTTCCCGGATGAGGAGATTACCCGCGTGCTGGCGCGTTACCCGAATCTCACCGAGATTGTCTGGGCGCAGGAGGAGCCACGCAACATGGGCGCCTGGACCTATGTCGAACCGCGGCTGCGCGAGCTTCTGCAAGGGCAAGGCGATCCCATCGAGCGCCCGCTGCCGCTGCGCTACGCCGGACGGCCTGAGCGTGCCTCTCCCGCCGAGGGATCGCTCGACCG
>DASUQU010000226.1:0-4917 GCA_036280495.1 Thermomicrobiales bacterium
CGTTCTGGGCATCCTCGTCTGGCAGGAGGGAGGCGAAAGAGTAGGAGCGCTTATCGCGATCGGCGTCCTCGCGCTCGTTGCGCTTGCCTACTGGCTGATCCGTCGCAAGCGCGAGAACAAACCGACGTTGCTCGATCCCGAACTGTTCAGTTCCCAATATTTTCGGATCGGGATTTCCCAGCAGATGCTGCAGCAGATCGCACTCGGCGGGATGATGATCGCGCTCCCGATCTTCCTCCAGATGGTGCTCGAATACAATGCCATGCAGGCGGGTCTGTCCCTGGCGCCGCTTTCCCTGAGCATGTTCGCCATCGCCTTGCTTGCTGGTAAGCGAGCTGGAAAGCGACGGCCGAGCATCTTGATCAGGGCCGGGTTTGCATTGCTTACCATCGGGGTGGTGCTGCTAATCCTCGTCGTGCCCCGTGCCGATGCGGGGTGGTCCCTCGCCATCCCGTTGCTCATCGCGGGAACGGGCTTGGGTCTGATGGTCTCGCAGCTCAACAACTTCACGCTGGCGCCGATCTCGGAGGAGCGGATCAGCGAAGCGGCCGGGGTCAACTCCGCAGCGGGGAACTTCGGGCTCTCCTTCGGCCTCGCCTTTGCCGGCGCCATCATGCTGGCGACGCTAGCCTTTTTGTTCACGAGCATGTCCGAACAGAGCACCGTGCTGTCACCGGACCAGCAGCAGCGGGTCGCCGTGGCACTGGAAGAAGATGCCCAGGTGATGAGCAACACCCAGCTTCAGGAGGTGCTCGCCGGCCAACCCCAGGAAACACAAGAAGAAATCATTCGCATCAACACGGATGTTCGGCCCCGCGCACTCCAGGTCGCGCTACTCGTTCCGCTTATCGCCGGCGTCGTTGGCCTGGTGCTTTCCTTCCGGTCGGTGCGTCTGCCCGACATCGAGCCATCTGCCTCGCTCGAAGGCGTGCTCGGGGGTTGATTTATTCAGGTTCCGAACAGCGCGTCGACTGCGTAGGGCGGAACCGCCGCGGGCAGTGGCGCTGCCACCTGGGTAGTGAATGATTGAAGCATTCCTGTGGGGTGGCATCGCCGCGTCCTCACTGCTGATAGGCAGTCTCCTCGCGCTCAGGTCGACCATTCCCCGGCGCACAGTCGGCCTCATCATGGGATTCGGCGCGGGAGTCCTGTTGAGTGCGGTTGCATACGATTTGGTTCTTGACGCAACGCTCAGCGAAACGAGGAGTTTGGCCGTCTTTCTCGGGCTTCTCACCGGCGCTTTCGTTTTCTTTCTCGGAAACAGATATCTCGAGCGCCAAAGCACGCGCAACGGCGCAGCCAGCGGTCAAACGAAAAGTGCTGGGGGGATGGCTCTCATTCTTGGGGCCGTCCTCGACGGCATTCCGGAGTCGATCGTCCTGGGTTTGACGCTCATCAGTGGCGAAGGAATCGGGGTCACGGTCCTCATTGCGATCCTGCTGTCAAATCTTCCCGAAGGGATCGCCGGGACACACGACCTCGTCGAGGCCGGTTGGACCGGCGCCAGCAGTACGCGGATGTGGACGATGGTCGTCGTCGCGTGCGCGTTCGCATCCTTCGCGGGGTACGCCGTGTTCGGGAACGCATCTCCCAATACGATCGCTTTCGTGCAGGGCTTTGCCGGTGGCGCGATTATCGCGATGCTGACAGACTCCATGATTCCGGAAGCCTACGAAAATGGCGGCAATCTCGTCGGTTTGGTCACGGCTGTGGGGTTCGCCACGGCATTCGGACTCACTCTGCTCGAGTGGATTCCAGGAACCTGATCCAGGAGCTGGCCACACAACGGGCATTGACGGGCGTCAGCCAGTAGATGTCGCCCCTGGCGATCCTACTGGGACCGGGATGAGCCCAACGTCAGCAATGCGTGGGAGCGATGGCGCGGTGGCACTTTGATGCCTTCTCCGGCTGGGTCAAGTGGCAGATTCGCGGTGCAATGAATAAAAATCGATGATCTCGGGAACGATCAAATTCAGGTCGAACCCGGCTAGATCGCGACCTAGCACAGTTGGCCACTCGGCCTGAGCGACGTAGATGGCGGCCGGATCATCGCGAGTGACGATTTGTTGGATTTCCGCCAATGCCGCGAGATAGCTCCCTTGGTCTGTGGCGAATCTCGCCTCCTCCAGTAACGCTTCGACGCCCGCGTTGCAGTACTGCCCAACGTTGCCCGCCTGCCAGGCCGCGCATGAGACTTGTGGCCATAGCTGATTCCAGGCGTCGTTGTAGTCCGGCGACCAGAAAAAGGAAAAGAGGTTTGGGCGCTCCTCCGCCGGGAGCTCCCCGAAGGAGAGGTCGATGTACGTGGCGAAGTCGATGACCTGGATATCGAGCTGAAGTCCAATTGCCGCGAGGTTGGTCGCGAAAAGCTCAGGGATCGCGGCGGCCTCCCGGTTCCCCGCGGCGAGGGCGTACGTGATCGTCGTGTTCTCCGCGACGCCGGCGCGCTGCAGTAGCGCCCGCGCGCGGTCGAGATCGGTCGAGTAGACAAACGTCTCCGGATTGAAGCCGCGGCAGAGTTCCGCCACCGGGCCGACCGCCCGCTTGGCGAATCCCGCATAGACGCCGTCGATCACGTCGTCATAAGGAAACGCCCAGCACAGTGCCTGCCGCGCCTCGGCTGAGCGAAGCGGACCGGCGACCGTCATCGCCACATAGTTGACCGCCAGAGTGAAGCGGCGGTCGACGAGCAGTTGCCGGTTTGCTGCCAGGTCCTGAACGGTGGCCAGTGGCAGCGTCGTCACGATATCAGCCTCGCCGCGCTCGATCAGGGCGAGCCGGGTCTCTGGCTCGGTGACAACCCGGATCGTGACGCCATCGAAATGCTTGCCTGTCCAACCGCGCCAGTACTCCGGGTAGCGCTCCAGCGCGACGCCCTCTTCGATGTCGAAGGATGACACGCGATACGGACCGGTCCCGATCCCATCGCAGTGGGTCTGCGCCCAGCCATGGCCCCAGTCGCCGTCGACCTCGTGCGCTCGCAACGCGGCCGCATTGACGATCACCGTCCCCGTAGGCGCGGCGATCGCGGCCTCGAACAACGGCTGCGGTCTGCCCAGATCAAAGACCAGCCTACGTGAGTCCGGTGCGGTAATTCGCGCCGGATCGTCGATGAACCGCGAGAGCAATGTCGACGGGGCCAGACCGAGCGTCAGGAGGCGCTCAAACGATGCCCGAGCCGCCTCGGCATCGAGAGGAGCTCCATCCTGGAACGTGACCCCCGGGCGCAGGTGAAAGGTCCAGACGCTCATGTCGGCGTTCGCCATCCACGACTCCGCAAGCACGGGAACGACGGTGTCGGCTGTGCCGGGCTGGAGCCGGATCAGCCCCTCGAAAGGACCCTGGAGTGCGATCTGGGAACCGGGGTCGTAGGCCGAATGGGGATCGAGGTCGGATGGGGCGCGGTTCGTCGCCAAAACCAAGGGTGACGTGGATGACTGACGCGCGGGTGCGGTCCACGCCCATGGCCGGGCGCGGCGGATCGCAGCCGGGTTGCCGATCAACGGCCACCCGGCGATCAGGATGCCGCCTTGCAATCCATACGCTAGGAGAGTACGGCGCGAGTGCGAAGCATGTGCTGCCGCAGACCAGATCACGCCGCCTCGTCCGGCACGATCAGCTTTTAGCCGACCCGAGCCGTCCTCCGGGTCAACTCCAGTAGCGTGCGTGTGACCTGTGAATTGGGTCGGCGGTGAACCCTTTTCCATCCTAGGGACTCACCGCGGATCTCACAGCAGCCCGAGATTCCGGGCCTGGTCTACAGCCTGGGTACGGTTGCCAACTCCCAGTTTGCCCATGATGTTGCTCAGGTGGGTTTTGACGGTCTTCTCGCTGATGAACAGATGCTGACCGATGTCGCGGTTAGATAGCCCCGCCGCCACCAACCGCAAGACCTCACATTCCCGTTCGCTGAGCGCATCCGGCATGTCCAGCGGGCTGAGTGGGGTCGAGACCGCCGACTTAGCGATCTCGGCCATGATGCTCTTGACATAGTCTCGATGACGGATGCGCGCCGTCGCGTGGCGCAGGAGGGGAGCCAGACTCTCTGCCTCGTCCACGAATGTGCGCAGGTACCCCCCGATGCAGCCGAGATCGAGCGCATCGTGCAGCGCCTGGAACGCCTCAGTCGCGTTATCGGCCGCCTTATGCGCCAGCGCGATCAGGAGCAAGATCTCGACGCGATCGCCGTGCCGTGCAGCCTCTTCCGCCTGTTGATCGATGCGCTGCAAAATCGCCAGCGCAAGATCGGGACGGCCCTGGTGGATCAGGTGCCGCGCGAATGTCAAGTGCTCGATCTGACGCTCGTACTCGGCGGGTATATACGGATCCAGATCGCAGCTATCCGCCCAGCGCTGAACGAGCGCGAGCCGGTTCGAGGCCAGCCAAAAGCGGGCCTGCATTGCACTTGCGTCTCGTACAAGCTGCAGTGTGCCCAGTTGGTTCGCGAAGCCAACAGCCTGCTCGATCTCGTCGAAGGCTGCCTCTTTCTCCCCTTGCGCCCAGCTCACCCGTGCGAGAGCAATCCGAATCCGGGAGCGCCAGGTGAGGTTTTGCATCATCTCGGCCTGGTGATCCGCGCGATCGAGTGCGCGCCGCGCATCGTCCAGCAGCCCCCACTCCAAGTGGATGCATCCGAGCTGGTACAACGCCGTCTGCGACCAGATCTCCATTGGTTGGTCGCCAACCAACCTGATCACCTGACGACTCAGCATCGACGCTTCCAGCAGCCGCCCTTGCTGGATCAAAACGGCAGCGGAATGCGTCATCTCGAATGGTCGCAGCCAGGCGCGACCCGACGTGTCGACCAATGTCCGCACGTCGGAAAACACCGCTTCGGCCGAGACTGGTTCCCCGTGGTGAAGGAGGCCAATCCCCTGCGTCATCAAAGCGAGAACGCGTTCGGTCGGTCGATCCGAT
>DASUQU010000227.1:0-3813 GCA_036280495.1 Thermomicrobiales bacterium
GGGCTCCTGAAAGATGTGTTTCGTACGAACTACGACGTGGTCATCATGCAGGGCGAGGCCATCCTCGGCCTCGAGGCCGCCGCTGCCGGTCTCCTCTCGCCGGGGGACAAGGTGCTCAATCTCGTCTCCGGGGTCTTCGGCAAGTGGTTCGAGGACTTCATTCACAAGTACGGTGGCGAGACGATCGAGCTGGCTGTTCCGTACAACGACGCGATCGACCCCGAAGATGTCCGCCGGGCGCTGCATGCCAACCCGGATGTGAAATTTCTCTCGGTTGTCCACTCCGAGACACCGTCCGGCACGCACAACCCGGTGCAAGCGATCGGTGCCATCGCTCACGAATTCGGCGTGCTGACGATGGTCGATACCGTCTCGGGCCTCGGCGCCGAGCTGCTCAGTCCGGAAGACTGGTGCATGGACATCGCTATCGCCGGCCCTCAGAAATGCCTGGGGGGGACACCCGGGCTCTCCTTGATGACGATCAGTCCGGCGGCCTGGGAGGCGTTGGAGGCGAGGCAGCCGGAGCCGTTGCGAGCCAGCTACCTCTCCATTCTGGATTGGAAGAGTGCCTGGCTGGAGAGCAAGCGATTCCCCTACACGCCATCGGTCAGCGAGATGTACAGCCTGGAATCGGTACTGGATCAAACGCTGGCGGTTGGAATGGAGCGGTTCGTCGACCGCCAGCAAACCATTGCCCGAGCCTGCCGGGAAGGCGTCGAAGCCCTCGGGCTGGAACTCTGGCCCGCGCGGGAGGAGATCGCCGCGGCCTGTGTCACCGCCGTCCGTGTGCCAGACGGTATCGACGACGCAAAGCTGCGGTGGACGATGCGCCATCGCTACGGCGTCATGATCTCACCGGGGTACGGCGAGCTCCAGGGCAAGCTTTTCCGGCTCGGACATATGGGACCGGCCCAGGCGCACCCGACGGTTCTCGCGGCGCAACTCGCGGTCCTGGAGCGGTCGCTGGCCGACCTCGATTTTCCAGTTCAGCTAGGCGCCGGGGTCGGGGCGGCCATGGCCGCGCTTTACGGCTGGGACGACGAAGGGTGAAGGGGGGAACCTAGATGCCAATCTCGGCCAAGGACAAGGTGGTGATCGTCACCGGCGGCGCCGGTGAGATGGGCAGCTCGATCGCGCGCCGGTTGGTCGACGAGGGGGCGAAGGTGGTCATCGCCGACATCGTCGATGGTTCCGCGCTCGCGGATGAGCTGAGCCGCAATGGGAACGCCATCTACGTCCAGACCGACGTGACGTCAGAAGAGTCAACAGAAGCGATGGCGCGAGCCGCCATCGACGCTTACGGTCGCATCGATGCTTTGGTAAACAACGCCGGTTTGTTCACCGCCAAACCGTGGGACGAGCTAACCCTTGCCGACTGGCGGGAACGATTTGCCGTCAATGTCGAGGGGACGTTTCTCGCCGCTAAAGCGGTGGTCCCGGCAATGACCGAGCAGGGGCGTGGCAGGATCATCAATATCGGCTCTGATACGGTCTGGATGGGCACGCCCGGGTTTGCCCACTACGTGGCCAGCAAAGGGGCGGTACTGGCGTTCACGCGCGCAATGGCCACCGAACTGGGTCCACGCGGCATCACCAGCGTCTATGTGACGCCGACGCTCCTGGAGACACCCGGCACCCGCGCCGCTTTTCCGCAGGGCCACTTCGACTTCGTGTTGAGTCACACGCCGATCGGGCGATTCGAGAAGCCGGAAGATGTCAACGGGCTGATCGTCTTCCTCGTCTCAGACGACGCTGCCTTCATCAATGGCGCGGCGATCAACATCGGGGGCGGAATCAGCATGCACTGATCGGGATCATGGTGCAGAGACGCGTCGACCGTGGTCGTTTCACGAACGTGAGGACATGATGACCGAGAACTCTCGTGTGAAAGTCGCCGTCATCGGTGCCGGTACGATGGGCCCCGGCATGGCGGCGACATTCGCCCGCAATGATTTCGATACCACGCTCTACGACGTAAAACCGGAGCAATTGGAGAAGGCCAGAGGCACGGTCGACTTCGTCTACAACACGCTGACCGGCGGTGGATTCATGACCGCGGAGGAGGCCGATGCCGGCCGGGCGCGCATCACCTCCACCACGGATCTGGCGGCAGCGCTCGACGGTGTGAGCTTCGTCGTGGAGACGGTGCCCGAGCAAAAGGCGCTCAAGCAGCAGGTCTTCAAGGACCTCGAGGCACATGTCGGCGACGACGTGATCCTGGCCTCAAACACCTCCGGCATCCCGATCAGCGATCTGGCGTCCGTCACTCGTGTGCCCGGTCGGGTCGTCGGCATGCACTGGTCGAACCCGCCGCATCTGATTCCGGTCATCGAGGTGATCCGAGGCGAGCAGACGAGCGAGGAAACAGCGCAACGCACCGTGGAGATGGTCGAGAAAATCGGCATGGTCCCGGCGATCGTCGATCGCGACGTCGCGGGATTCGTCGAGAACCGCATCCTCTACGCGATCATGCGCGAGGCATTGCATCTTCTCGACGAGGGAGTAGCCAGCGCGGAGGCGATCGACACCATCACGAAGTGGGGTATCGGCTACAAGCTCGCCGTCATTGGTCCGCTGGAACTCCTCGACATGGCAGGACTCGATATCTACACCAGCGTTGCCAGTTATCTGAACGCGTCACTCAATGCCTCACCTGACGTCAGCAAGACGGTGACCGACAAGGTCGCCGCCGGCAAACTGGGTATCAAGACCCAAGGAGGACTCTTCGACTACACCCCGGAACGGATCCAACAGCTGCAGCAGCAGCGCGGCCGCAAGCTGGTCGCCACCCGGAAGGCGCTCGCCGACGCATAGACCTGCCGCTGCTTCTTGGCGACATCATGACCCAAGCCCGGTGCTCGTTCAGCGAACAGAGGCCGTTGTCCGGATCCGATGGCGCCGAGTTGTGGTGACGGCCGCCGTCGCACAGATCTGGATCGCCGCCGCGGGTCCGGCCCTCGGCGCTCCTGCCACGCCGGTGTCTGTTTCGGCACCGGCGTGTGATCTCCCAGCGCGGACTCTTGACGAGATCACCTCGCTCATTGCGGCGGGCGTCGCGACGCCCGCCGCGACAACGGAAGGCCAGACCCTCCCGGTGGGAGTGCCGGCGGACGCTGCGATGACCGCTGGCATGGAGCGCGTCGTGCATATCTGGCTCGCCTGCCAGAACACCGGCGAGCCAGTGCGAGGATGGTCGCTCTTCAGCGACGGCTATCTATCTCGGCTGCTCTCGCGCCAAGGTGGATTGTCTGGTGACGCCTATCGAGCGCTGTCGACACCGGCTCAAGTCGCCGACGAGGCCGCGGTCGTATTGGCAATTGAGGGAGAGAGGCTCCTGCCCGACGGGCGCTATGGGGCAACGGTGACGATCGAGTATCCGTCCGTACCAATGCCAAAACGGTTCTTCTTCTTTTTCACAGAGATTGACGGCCGCCTGCTGATCGACGGCATTCTCGGGGAGATCTCGTTCTCCGTACCGTAGCGCTAGTCCCAGCGGACTCCGCAGACCAGTGCCTGGCCCTGGTCGTCGGTCCACCGCAGCAATTCGGCCAGCTCGTCGTCGTCGACGACAAACTGCGTCGCGCAGACCGGGCAGACGACTGCCTGGCAGCAGTCGCCGCGAGCCTCGCACCACTCCAGGACACCGCCGATGGTGTGGCAATCCCCTTCGCAGAGGTGCTGGAGGACGGCCAACACCGCGGGACTGAGACTGTCGATCGGTAGGGCTTCGACGCGCTGGGCATCGACCATGCGCCACCTCCTCCGGGTGAGAAATCGTCCCTGACCCCAAACGACAGCACGAAATGGGCCAGG
>DASUQU010000228.1:0-3313 GCA_036280495.1 Thermomicrobiales bacterium
GGGGGCACTGATATCGCTCGTCAGGCGACGACAGCCGTCACGACGAACCGAGCCGCGAATGGGTGACGACAGCGCCCTGCTGTCACTCCAGTGGCACGACCTACACGTTGAGGTTGAAGTTACCGGTGAGCAGCAGGATCATCGGAATGATCAGGAGAGTGGCGGCAGGAGGGAGGCCGACAGCCCCGTGCCGGCCGTAGCTCCTGCCACCGCGGCCAGGGCCAACCCCAGCAAGATGATCAGGAGGATATTCAGCACCCCGAGGGTCTCCTCACGCCATCCGCTATGAGCGGATCGGTCGGTCGACCGTCTCCACGGCGAGACCGGTCAATCCAGGGTAATGCGCCGCCACGGCGACCCCAAGCGGTCCCGGCTCGCTCTCGCCTCGCCGACGACAACAGCTCGTGCGCGTGGTTACGAGCCGCTCGTGAGATTCTCGGCCGAGAGCTCCTCCAGGAAACGACGGTAGGCATCATTACGGTCGATTCCCTGGCTCGACCGCGTCTCGGCTCCCGGGTGGTACTCGGTGTAATCACCCTGCTGGAACTCCACGACGTAGCCGTCCCCAACCTGCTCGTCTCTCAGATATGCCACCCAGCACCGCTGATGCGGCGCTCGAGATCGGTGCGCTCGGTGTCGTCGTCCATTCCCGTTCTCCCATCGCGTGCTCCGAACCGGCGTAGCTTGCCCACCGGTATCCGCTCTGCCAGCCGATGCAGAGATCGGACCAGCGTTTGCGACCGTCGAGCGAGTCGCCGCGGTGAGTCGGCGCATCGGAAAGGAGAGCGGCGCGTATCGAAACAAGAACCGGAACATGCCCGGTACGACTGTGGCTCCGAACGGCAAGGAGTTGAAACAGCCAGCTACCATCCCCGGACTCAATCGGGGACCAGCGGAAATTTTTGCGGGGTCGCTACGGGGCGCGTGGTATGCTGCCCCGGCGCTCGTCCCCATTCCCGTGTGCGATCCATTACACACTGGCCGAAATAGAGGTTCTGAATGGAACAGACTCTCGACGCCAAGGCCGTAGAACAGGTCATCGACGTCGAGGTCGTCGAGGAGCGCAACGCCGACGCCTATGGCTTCATGGTCAAGGTGCTGGCTAACGGCTTGCTACACCGCATTCTTCCCGTCCGGGATCCCCATCAGCCGCGGTTCTGGTGTGTTGTCGTCTTTCGCTGTTCGCCGGGAGGCGTCCCCGATCCGTCCGAGCAACCATGGGTCGGTCTTGGTGGGTTACGGCGAGAAGAGTTGAAGGACACCATGAGCGCGATCCGCGCCAACCCGTCCTCGTGGCTCGCCGAAACGGCCCACGGCCAGCTTCGGGATTGGATGCTGGCGCCGCCGGCGTCAGCCCCAACAGCGCTGCGACAGACCACCGCGACGCCCCGCCCCCGCGCCGAGTAATCTACCCACACGTGAGCGTCAGCGCTCACGCTCGGCGCGCGTGGAGAGAATCAATGCCCCGCATCGTCCTTTCTCTCGAGGAGTGGCGGGCAATCGCGCGGGAGCTTGGAGCCGCGCACACCATCGCCGCCCCGCCGGGACTCGTTGAGCGGGTACAGGCGCTGCTCACGCAGGCGCACGACGGCTGGGTTGACCAGGCGGTCGCTCTCGAGCTCGATGAAGGGAATGCCGAGATCGTTCGCTCCGTCCACTGTGCGCTCACGGGGACAGACCCCAACGCCGGGCACCGATCGGCCTCGGTTGCCGAGGCCGATAAGATTGTCCGTGACCACCAGCGCCGCGCGTAGTGCCGCCAGAGGAGCGGCCAGGAGGATACCGCGATGACTGAACGCGACACTAACGCTCCCGCTCCCAGGCTCCCGGAGCCGGAGCAGACCCGGCCCCAGAAGGCGCCCAAGCCACCGAAGCCACGCAAGGTGGAGAGGCGACGCAAAGGTCGTAAGGGATAGCGCAGACGAGGAGCAGCGATATGACAGCGATCTCCAACCCGCGCGCGGTGACGCGGGAGATCCGCAACGTCCGTCAGGCGCGGCTCTACAAACCAGATCCCGTTCCCGCGGACGTCCTGGACGAGTTACTCGAGATCGCGCGTTGGACAGGCAGCTCGCGCAACACCCAGCCGTGGGAGTTCATCGTCATCACGGACCGCGACCTCCTGAGCCAGATCAGCCAGATCCGAACTCCGATCAATTGGGTCGCTGATGCGCCGCTGGCAATTGCTATCGTGCTTGACGGGGAAAGTCCACTCTCCGAAGCATTCGACGAGGGCCGGGTCACGGAGCGCGTGCTGATCGGCGCGCGGCTCCTCGGCCTCGGCGGCGGCACCGCCTGGTTCGGCGACGACAACCAGCAGGCGCAAGGCAAGCAGATCCTGGGAATCCCGGCCGAGCGCACGGCGCGTTCGGTCGTCGTGCTCGGCTATCCGACAACCACCAAAGATCACCGTCCGAATCCGGCGACGGCGGGACGAAGGCCGCTCGCGGAGTTGGTGAGCTACGAACGGCTGCGGCAAGGCGCGAGCCCACGATAGGTCGACTCGCCGATCCATACCACGTGGCTCGACAACCGGTCAGCGCCCATCAGTTCGTGAATGCTCACCAGGCATCTCGTTTGTCCTCGCACGCCGCTCGTTGCATCGAGAACCGGCACTCCCTTTATGCTGGCACGCGATTTCAGGGCGAACAGCTGCCGGTTTTTTCAGATCAGTACACATCCCGAGACAGACTTCGTCATGGCATGTGCCTTGCGATAAGTGATGGGTGGACGTTGGCGAGGTACCACCTCGGCTCGCTCCACTCGTAACACGTCGATGCAGCAGGCTAGGAGTCGCCAGATGGGCACAAGCTACACATCGAGTGACATCATTACCGGGGCTGAGGTGTTTGGTGCGGACGGCGAGAAGGTCGGCACTGTGGCCGCTGTGTATCCTGGATACATCGTGGTCGAGAAGGGGTTTTTCTTCCCGACCGACTATTACATCCCGCTGAGCGCCGTCGCCAGCTATGACAACGATCAGGTCTATTTGAATCTGGCCAAGGACGCGGCCTTGAATAGCGGCTGGGACGCGCAGCCGGCGGACCTGGAAACGTCAGCGTACGACACTTCGATGGCCAGTGGCGCCAGCAGGCTTGCCAGTGACTTCGATACAAGCGCCGCTACGGTAGCGACGGACGAAGAGATCCGCGTCCCGGTCATGGAAGAAGAGCTGACCGCCACCGTCCGCGCGCAAGACGCGGGGGCGGTCCGCATCGAGAAGGACGTGGTGGCCGAGGAGCGCACCCTGGAGGTGCCGGTCACCGAGGAGCGGGTCCGGGTCGAGCGGCGGGTGGTCGATCGCCCGGCCACC
>DASUQU010000229.1:0-9899 GCA_036280495.1 Thermomicrobiales bacterium
CACCACGGATGTGACCGGGGCCATTACGCTGCCGGAGAACACCGAGATGGTGATGCCGGGTGACAACGTGCAGATGGGGGTGGAACTGATCACCCCGGTGGCCATCGAGGAGGGCTTGCGCTTCGCCATCCGCGAGGGCGGGCGCACCGTCGGCGCCGGCGTCGTGACCTCGATTACCGAGTAGGAAATTTTTCGGCGCGCTGGGCGCGGCCGTACGCAGGAGTAAGGAACGATGGTCGCGCGCAAACCAAATCAGCGGATTCGCATCCGTCTCAAGGCCTATGACCACAAGGTGCTCGACCAGTCAGCGAGCAAGATTGTCGAGACGGCGGAATCGACCGGCGCAAAAGTCGCCGGTCCGATCCCGCTGCCCACTCGGATCGAGAAGTTCTGCGTGATCCGGTCGCCCTTCGTCGACAAGGATTCGCAGGAGCAGTTCGAGATCCGGACGCATAAGCGGTTGATCGATGTGCTCGAGCCAAGTGGCAGCACGATCCGGTCGCTGATGCGCCTGAATCTTCCTGCCGGAGTCGATATCGAGATCAAGTTGTAGTGACGGCGCAAGGTCGCCCGAAAGGGCGGCCGTCAGCGCTGGACACGCTCTGCGAGCGGAGCCGACCGACTGGTTGGACCGCTTCCTGGCAGACAGGAGAGAGCCAATGATCCAGGGACTAATTGGAAAGAAACTGGGCATGTCCCAGGCATTTGATGAGACAGGTTTGGCTCACCCGGTGACGGTCCTCGAAGTTGGACCTTGCGTAGTGACCCAGATCAAGACTCCCGAGCGGGACGGCTATAGCGCGGTTCAACTCGGATTTGGCCTCGACAAGCGCCTGAATCGGCCCGAACGGGGACACCGGCAGGCGAGCGGGTTCATGTCGCGTACGTTGCGCGAGGTCAAGGTCAGCGACACCGCCGACATAGCCGTCGGTCAGGTCATCACCGCCGATACGTTCGCCGAGGGTGAACTGGTCGACATCACCGGCACATCGAAGGGCCGGGGCTTTCAGGGCGTTGTCAAGCGCCACGGATTCAGGGGCGGACCGAAGACGCATGGGCAGTCGGACCGGCTGCGGGCGCCTGGTTCAATCGGCTCGAGTGCTACACCGGGGCGGGTGTTCAAGGGGCTCCGGATGGCTGGTCGGATGGGCGGTGATCGCGTCACCGTTCAGAACCTGAAAGTGCTACGCGTCGACCCCGAGCGCAATCTGCTTCTAGTGCAGGGCTCTGTACCTGGGGCCAACGAAAGTCTGGTCATGGTCCGTCGCGCGATCAAGTTGGGGAAGAAGTAATGTCCTTTGCCCCTCTAGCGGCCGAAGTTTCCGTCCGGGTCCGGAGATTGACATGATCATTGATGTGCATGACACGCAAGGCCGAGTGGTCGAGCAGACCGAGTTGGACGATTCAGTCTGGGCCATCGAACCGAATATTCCGGTAATGCACCAAGCGCTAGTACGGCAGTTGGCCAATGCGCGGCTTGGCACGCGGGATACCAAGACCCGCGGTGAGGTGCGTGGTGGTGGCGCCAAGCCCTGGCGACAAAAGGGGACAGGCCGGGCGCGACAGGGCTCGATCCGGTCGCCCCAGTGGACCGGTGGCGGTGTTGTCTGGGGACCTCATCAGCGGTCTTTCAATCAGGACATGCCCCGGAAGATGCGACGCCTGGCGGTTCGCTCAGCACTTTCGGCAAAAGTGCGGGACGAGCGGTTGACGGTCGTCGCCGGGTTGGGTGAGATCGAGCCGAAGACGAAGGCGATGAAGCAGGTTCTCGCTGCCTTGCCGGAGGGCCGGTCGGTGCTCATCGTGACGGACGGCAAGGTGGAATCAATCCGGAAGTCTTCCGGCAATTTGCCCGGTGTGTGGGTCGTCGACGCACGATACCTGAACGTGCGGGACATTCTCAAGTTCGATCGCATGCTGGTTGCGCAGGAAGCAATCCCGGCCGTCGAGGGCCTGTGGGGACTTCCCGAGGATCGACGCGAACCAAGCTCATGGAGGCAGGAGCGTATGGCGCGCCGGGCTGAAAACTCCGTCGTCGCCGGGGTGAAGGGGGCTTAGGTGGCATCGCTCACGATCGACCAGGTCATCGTCCGGCCCTTGATCACCGAGAAGAATACTGACCTCATGGAGCAGGATCAGTACACGTTCGAAGTGGCCACGGTCGCGAATAAGATTCAGATTCGCGAAGCAGTCGAGAAACTCTTCAACGTGCGGGTCAAGGCCGTTAATACCATCAATGTGAAGGGCTCGCGCCGGTCGCGCGCGATTCGGCGCGGCCGAAGCCGGATCTACGGACAGGAACGAGCCTGGAAGAAGGCGGTTGTCACCCTCTTTCCAGGCCAGCGCATCGACGTATTCGAGCAGGTCTAGCTGGTTCCGGATATTCAAGGATAAGGACGCACAAATGCCGATCCGCATCTACAAGCCAACTTCGCCGGGCCGCCGCTCGATGAGCGTCAGCACGTTCGAGGAGATCACGAAGAAGGAACCCGAAAAAAGCCTCATCGAGCCACTGAAGAAGCACGCCGGCCGCAACAACCGGGGCCGGATCACGACCCGGCATCGCGGCGGCGGGCACAAGCGGTTCTACCGGATCATCGACTTCAAGCGGAACAAGACGGGTATTCCGGCCAGAGTCGCTGCGATCGAGTATGACCCGAACCGCTCCGCGCGAATTGCGCTACTGCACTACGTTGACGGAGAGAAGCGCTACATGCTCGCGCCGGTTGGGATGGCCGTGGGCGACACAGTGATTTCCGGGCCGGAGGCCCCGATTCGGACCGGAAACGCGATGCCCCTGCGAAATATTCCCACTGGGACGCAGATTCACAACATCGAGCTCTATCCGGGTAAGGGCGGTCAGATGTGCCGCTCGGCGGGGACGGCGGCCCAACTGATGGCGAAATCTGGCGACTACGCGCAGATCCGGATGCCGTCGGGAGAGGTTCGGCTGGTCCACCTCAACTGCATGGCGACCCTCGGTCAGGTCGGTAACGTCGACCACGAGAACATTGTCATTGGAAAAGCTGGTCGAAACCGGCACCGGGGGCGGCGGCCAACGGTCCGCGGGTCGGTAATGAACCCACGAGACCATCCGCATGGCGGCGGCGAGGGCAAGGCCCCGATCGGTGGTCAGCCGAAAACCAAATGGGGAAAGCCGGTGCAGGCGCGGACGCGCAACAACAAGCGGACGGATCCGATGATTGTCCGGCGCCGCGCCACGAAGCGAAAGTAAGCGAGGAGGCACTTCGTGTCGAGGTCGTCCAAGAAGGGGCCATATATCGACGCCAAGCTGCAGGAAAAGATCGAGGCGCTCAATCGCACGAATGAGCGGCGCGTGATCCGCACATGGGCACGCGCATCCACGATCTTCCCGGGCATGGTTGGCCATACTGTGGCCGTGCACAACGGCAAGGTCCACGTTCCGATCTTCGTCTCAGAGCAGATGGTCGGGCACAAACTCGGCGAGTTCGCACCGACGCGAACCTTCCGTGGTCACGGTAAGGACGCCGACCGGCGCGGTCGGCGCTAGCGGCGGCGGGGAGACAGGTACGATGGAAGTTCGAGCAAGTGTGACTGGCGTCCGCGTCTCCCCGCGGAAGGCGCGGCTGGTCGTCGACGCAGTGCGCGGGAAACGCGTGTTGGATGCGATCGCGCTGACCCGGTTCATGCCGCAAAAGACCGCAGTCGACGTTGGCAAGCTGCTTCGGTCTGTGGCGGCGAATGCGGAGAACAACTACGACATGGATCCAGAAGACCTCTGGATCAAGGCGATCTACGCCGATGATGGACCCTCGTTTCGCCGGTTCAAGGCAAAGGCAAGGGGCCGCGTCGGGCGCATCATCAGACGCAATACGCACCTGACGGTGATCGCAGAGGAGCGGAAGAGCTAATGGGACGTAAGGTAAATCCGATTGGATTTCGACTGGGAATAGTTACAGACTGGGAATCGAAGTGGTACGCGGAGCGGAACTACACCGAGCAACTTCATGAGGACCTTCGCATCCGGCGGCTGATCCTGAATGAGTTGACCCGAGCTGGCATCTCCAAGATTGAGCTCGAGCGCTCGGCGAACAAGGTCGACGTCACTCTCCACACCTCGAAGCCGGGGATTGTTATCGGCAAGCAGGGCGCCAATGTCGAACGGTTGCGTCAGATGCTCGAGCGGGAGATCGACAAGAAGGTCCACCTCCGGATTGAAGAGATCAAGGTGCCGGAGATCGATGCCAAGCTCATCGCCGAGAGCATCGCAGAGCAGATTTCCCGCCGTGTGGCCTACCGCAGAGCGATGAAGCATGCCGTGCAACAGGCCATGCGCCGGGGAGCGAAGGGGGTCAAGATCACTCTTTCCGGACGGCTCGGCGGGGCCGAGATGAGCCGCTCGGTGACTGAGATGGATGGCCGAGTGCCGCGCTCGACGCTACGGGCTGACATTGACTTCGGCGTCGTTCACGCACACACCACGTATGGCCGCATCGGCGTCAAGGTCTGGGTCTACAAGGGTGAAGTCTTGCCAGAGTTGGCCCCGGTCACGGCGGCGACGCTGACAGCTGACCTGGCGGCGATTTCAGGGGACTAGCAGCCTGCCGGCCGGAAACACTTCCGGCGGCTTCGTTCGCGAGCAGGAGCGACGATCATGTTGATGCCGAAGCGGACCAAATATCGAAAGATGATGCGGGGCCGCATGACCGGCAAGGCGAACCGTGGCATAGAGATTTCGTTCGGCGAGTTTGCACTGCAAGCGACGGAGCCGGCATGGGTAAGCAGCCGGCAGATCGAAGCGGCCCGGCGCGCGGTCACCAACTACCTCAAGCGCGGCGGGAAGGTGTGGATCCGCATCTTTCCTGACAAACCGGTGACGCATAAGCCGGCCGAGACTCGAATGGGTTCCGGCAAGGGCAACCCGGAGTACTGGGTCGCCGTCGTCAAGCCGGGGCGGGTGCTGTTCGAGGTGGCCGGTGTGACACGGGCCCAAGCGAAGGAGGCACTCCGCCGCGCCGCGATGAAGATGCCGATGGATTGCCAATTTATCGAGCGGCAGCATATTGGACTGGCCAGTACCTCTGAAGACGCAGAGAGCGATGTAGCCGGGGAGGTGGTAGCGTGAAGCCGGCAGAGATTCGGGCGATGGACGACGAGAAACTCGATCAGCAAGTGGCGAGCCTGCTGGCGGAGTGGCGAAGTCTCCGCTTTCAGCAAGCCGTAGGGCAGTTGACCGCCACCGCACGGACCCGCCAGATCCGAAAGGACATCGCGCGGATCAAGACGATTCAAACGGAGCGCGAGATCGAGGCCGAACTGGCGGCGTCAGCGAGCGAACGGATCAAGTAGCGCCGCGTAGCAGCGCGAGGAACAACGATGAGTGACAGCAGGACCGGAGCGGGGGAAGTGGCGCCAGCCCAGCCACCGCGGACGCAAAAAATCGGCAGGGTGGTGAGCGACAAGATGGAGAAGACCGTGGTGGTTGCGGTCGACTCCGTGCGCCGTCATCCGCTGTATCACAAGCGCATCACGCGCACGAGCAAATTTCTCGCCCATGACGAGGAGAACGCCTGCAATCCGGGCGATATCGTCCGCATCGAGGAGACGCGCCCGCTGTCGAAGCGGAAGCGATGGATTGTTCGCGAAATAGTCGAGCGGGGCGTGCAAATCTAGGGCGTCGTGCCCATCGGGCGCCAACAGGAGCAAAGCGGTGATCCAACAGGAATCGCGATTGCGCGTCGCTGACAACAGTGGAGCTAAGGAGCTTCTCTGCATCCGAGTGCTCGGCGGCTCCGGCCGCAAGTACGGCGGAGTCGGGGACACGATTATCGCCACAGTGAAACAAGCGCAGCCAAACGCCGCGGTCAAGAAAGGCGAAGTGGTGCGTGCGGTCGTCGTGCGGACTGCTCAAGAATATGGACGGCCAGACGGTAGCCACATCAAGTTCGATGACAATGCGGCCGTGCTGATCAACAACCAGGGTGCCCCGCGCGGGACTCGCATCTTCGGACCGGTGGGTCGCGAGCTGCGAGAACGACAGTTCATGCGGATCGTGTCCCTCGCGCCGGAGGTCCTTTAGGTCGTGGTCCAGGGTTAGAGCGGGAGCGCAAGAGGATGCGAAAAATTCGGAGCGGCGACACCGTCCTGGTGACTTCTGGCCGGAACAAGGGCCAGCAGGGCAAGGTGCGCGTCAACATGATCGAACGGGACCGAGTAGTCGTCGAAGGCGTAAATATCGTCAAGAAGCATATCAAGCGGGGCCGGGCTCGGCAGGCCGGCATCGTGGAAGTCGAAGCGCCGCTCCACGTGTCGAACGTCCGGCTCATTTGCCCGAACTGCAAGCAGCCTACCCGGGTAGGCGTCCGAGAAGGCAGCGACGGCAAGAATGTGCGCTATTGCAAGAAATGCGATGCGCTAATCCCAAGGCCAGAGGCTGCCTAGCGTCGAAGAACAGAGAAGGTAAGGACGGCGACCTGAGCGCCTGAGAAATGGCGGACCAGGTGGGAACGCCGAGAATCGAGAGGATAGGTGGAGTCCGATGGCCAGATTGAAAGAGAAGTACCGGGAAGAGATTGTTCCAGAGTTGATGAAGGAGTTCGGCTACTCCAACGTAATGCAGACCCCGAAGCTCGAGAAGATCGTGATCAACGTTGGTCTTGGCGAAGCGATAAGCAATGCTAGGGCGTTGGAAAGCGCGGTATCAGACTTGACAGCTATCTCAGGCCAGAAACCGGTCGTGACCCGCGCCAAGAAGTCGATCGCGGCCTTCAAGTTGAGAGCCGGTATGCCAGTCGGAGCCCGCGTCACCTTGCGTGGACCGCGGATGTACGAGTTCTTCGACAGGCTCGTCTCCATTACATTGCCGCGTATCCGTGATTTTCGGGGAGTATCTCCTAATTCATTCGACGGCCGGGGTAACTACACGTTGGGTCTCCAGGAGCAAATCGCATTCCCGGAGATCGACTACGACAAGATTGATAAGAGTCGCGGCCTCGAGCTCAGCCTCGTGACCAGCGCTAAGACAGATGAGGAGGGCCGGCGGCTGTTGAGTCTGCTCGGTATGCCGTTTGCCCGCGCGGAGCGACCAATCTAGACCGCCTGACAGGCGAGTCGGAGGAACTTGAATGGCCAAGAAGTGTTTGATCGTCAAGGCGGCCGGTCCAGCGAAATTCGAGACTAGGCAGGTAAATCGCTGCCATCTTTGCGGCCGCAGCCGCGCGTACATGCGCAAGTTCGGGCTCTGTCGGATCTGTTTCCGAGAACTGGCTTCGGTGGGTCGCCTGCCGGGCGTAACGAAGTCGAGTTGGTAGCCGTGCGCTCCGGCCAGGCGACAATCGGAAACGAAACTATGAGGAGAGCGGACGGATGAGCGTGAACGATCCTATTAGCGACATGTTGACGCGGATCCGCAATGCCGGGATGGCCCGGCAGGCGGAAACGACAATGCCATCGACGAAAGTGCTGGTGGCGATTGCCAAAATCCTTAAGGAAGAGGGCTACATCGCCGACTTTCGCGTGATCGAGCGTCGGCCTCAGGACCAACTCGTCATCGCGCTCCGCTACGGCGCGGATCGCAAGCCAGCTATACGAGAAATTAAGCGCGTCAGTAAACCGGGTTTGCGAGTCTACGCCGGGAAAGACGATATCCCGCGGGTCCGGAGCGGCTTGGGCATCGCGGTGGTGAGCACTCCGCAGGGGGTAATGACCGGCTACGAGGCTAGACGGCGAGGAATCGGCGGCGAGGTCCTCTGCACTGTCTTCTAGAGGCTGAAGCGGAGAGACTCCTTTCAGAGTCCACCGCGGGAGAACGGGCAATGTCAAGAATTGGAAATCTGCCAGTACCAATCCCGGCCAGCGTCGAGATCGATATCGCCGAAGACAATACAGTCACGGTCAAGGGTCCGAAAGGAGCGCTCTCGCAGCGACTCAGCCCGCGCATGAGGCTGCAGCGCGACAACGGTACGATCCTGGTCGAGCGGCCGGACAACGAACGTGAGCACCGTGCGCTCCACGGACTGACTCGCACCTTGCTGAACAACATGGTCGTCGGCGTCACCGATGGATATCGGCGCGATCTGGAGATCCAGGGCGTTGGCTACCGAGCCGCCCTCGAGGGTGGCGACCTCGTGCTGTCGGTGGGGTTCTCGCATCCCGTGCGGATGAGCCCTCCGGAAGGCGTGACGTACGCGCTCGACGGCACGACACGACTTTCGGTTATTGGCATCGACAAGCAGCTGGTCGGTGAGGAGGCGGCACGCATACGGCGCGTACGGCCGCCTGAACCGTATAAGGGCAAAGGGATCCGCTACGCCGGCGAGCAAGTGCGCCGCAAGGCAGGTAAGGCCGGCAAGGCGAAGTAACAGCACCGGCCAGCAGTGCTGCCAGTTGCTGATTAGGAGCAACCTCAATGCGAAGAAAGTTCCGCCGAGCGCTGACCCCCCGCCAACGACGCCATGTTCGGGTGCGGGCGAAGGTCAAGGGCACAGGCACGAGACCCCGGTTGAACGTGTTTCGGTCATCCGCGCACATCTACGCCCAGGTTATCGACGACGATCGAGGGCGGACGCTAGTCGCGGCCAGTGACCTCGAGCAGGACGTACTCGATCGCGTCGGCACTGACGCTACCAAGAGCGCCAAGGCGCGCGTGGTCGGCGAGGTGATCGGCGAGCGCGCGAAAGCGGCCGGCATCGACACTATCGTGTTTGACCGCGGCGGCTACATCTACCACGGTCGAATCAGGGCGGTTGCTGAAGGCGCCCGCGAGGCTGGACTGATCTTCTAGACCGAGACCACCGCGCACCAGCTCTGGGCGCGGCGTCGGTTGCAAGGGAGTAACGGATGGACAGGAATCGAGGCGAACGCGGCTCTAGACGCCGTTCCGATGACGAGGGCGGAAGCGAGTTCGACGAGCGCGTCGTACAGATCAATCGAGTGGCGAAAGTCATCAAAGGCGGGCGCCGCTTCAGCTTTGGCTCGATCGTTGTCGTCGGCGACGGCAAGGGACGGGTCGGCGCCGGACTCGGCAAGGCGAACGAGGTTCCTGATTCGATTCGGAAAGGGGTCGAGGCGGCCAAGAAGTCGCTCATTCGTGTTCCGCTCGAAGGAACGACGATTCCGCACCCCATCGAGACATCGTTCGGTGCGTCGCGTGTGCTCCTCAAACCGGCAGCCCCGGGCACGGGAGTGATTGCCGGTGGCGGGGTGCGCGCCGTAGTTGAGGCGGCTGGAATCAAGGACGTACTGACCAAGTCCCTCGGCAGCAACAACCCGGTCAATGTCGTCCGTGCAACCCTCAAGGCCTTGGAGGAGTTGGAATCGCCGAGCGACATCGGGCAGCGACGTGGTAGGCGGTCGATGAACCGCCGCGATCGAACCGAACGGACTGAGTCGGCACCGAGTCAGCCTGTCGTGCCAATCGAGACGGGTCCCGGCTCAACCGCGCGGCGGCGTGCACCCCGTGGGAGTGAAGGGTCATGACTGATAAAGGATCAGGAGTCCTGCGTATTACTCTGGTTCGGAGCACGATTGGCCGGCCGGCTGATCAGGGGCGAACCGTTGCATCCTTGGGATTGCGCAAGCTAAACGCAACAGTGGAGCGACCGAATAATCGATCGATCCGCGGCATGGTGGCCAAGATCAGCCATCTCGTCCGAGTCGAAGAGCTGCCGGACGGGAACGAGCCGGGTGGCAACGGTCAGCCACCGCAGAATGAAGAGCTCGCGCAGTCCGGCGCATAGCCCGGACTCGCCGAAGGGGAATAACACAATGCCTCTGACACTTGATGATTTGCACGGGGGGGAAGGCGCGCGCCGAGAACGTAAGCGTGTTGGTCGCGGCCACGGCAGTGGCAAAGGTAAGACCGCCGGCCGCGGAACGAAGGGTCAGAAGTCGCGTAGCGGTCCCGGAGTCCGGCGTGG
>DASUQU010000230.1:0-5277 GCA_036280495.1 Thermomicrobiales bacterium
CTCACCGTCGGGCTGCTCGCCTTCCTCGTCGTCGACATGTGGGAGGAAGCCCACGAGGCCGCGGCCGCGGCGGTCGGCGCGCTCGACGCCCCCGTGCTGATCCCCCTGGTCGCACTGCTGACGATGGGCCTCCTCTTCGTCGTCGGGCACTCGCTGCGGCGCCGCACGCATCATGAGGAGCAGCCGCCGCTAGCGCTGGCCTATCAGATCGCGCTCGGCATTGGCTTGCATAACCTGGGCGAGGGGCTAGCGATCGGCGCTGCTTTCGCGTTGGGTGAAGCGGCACTCGGTGTCTTTCTCATCCTCGGCTTTACGCTGCACAACGTCACGGAGGGGATCGGCATCGCCGCGCCGCTGGTGCGCGATCGGCCGCGGCTGGCACACTTCGCCGGTCTGGCGCTCCTCGCCGGCGGTCCCGCCATTCTCGGCACCTGGATTGGGGCCTTTGTCTACTCCCCGTTCTGGACGACCATCTTCCTTGCGATCGGCATCGGCGCTATTCTGCAGGTGATCGTCGAGGTGGGACGCCTCATCTGGCGCTCGCAGCGGAACGCCGGTGAGCCGGCGCTGACCTGGGCAACGTTCGGCGGCCTGGCCGCCGGTATCGCGGTCATGTACCTGACCGCCCTTCTGGTAGCCGCATGACTGCAACCCTGCCGATCGCTCGCGTCGAAGCGCGCATCACGCCGGCGGTCGAGGACTATCTCAAGGCCATCTATCAGCTCAACCAGGAAGAGCCTGCGGCCGGATCGGTCACCGGCCAGCGCATTGCGGAGCGGCTCGGGGTGGCCTCACCCTCCGTGACCAACATGATCAAGCGTCTGAGCGACCTCGGGCTGGTGCAGCACGAGCGCTACCGGGGCGTCGAGCTCTCGGAAAGCGGCGAGCGGATTGCGCTCGAAGTGGTCCGGCATCACCGGCTCCTGGAGCGGTATCTCGTCGAGGTGTTGGGCTACGGTTGGGATGAGGTCCACGACGAGGCAGAGCGGCTGGAGCATCACATCTCGGAGGCACTGGAGGCCCGCATGGCCGCGGCGCTCGGCAATCCCACGGTCGATCCGCACGGGGATCCCATTCCCCACCTTGATGGCTCCGTTGCCGGCGCCGAGACGCGCCCGTTGGTCGAACTCGTCCCCGGCGAGATGGCGACGGTGCATCGGGTCTCGGACCGGGATCCCGAGCGGCTGCGCTATCTCGAGCAGCTCGGACTGAGACCGGGCGCGCACGTCAGGCTGCTGGAGGCTCTGCCCTTCGATGGACCGTTGCGGCTGGAGATCGCCGGCGCCGAACAGGTCATTGGGCGATCGCTGGCGGCGATAGTCCAGGTCGCGGCATAGCGCTCTGTGCCGCCTCACGCCTGCCTAGGCCGTGACACGGCAAACGTGACATGCCGAGGAACGAAGCAGCTCGGCGACGCGGCGATGGTTCGCGAACCACGAGATGCTTCGCCGGCGGACTCATTCCGGTGACATGGCACCGGTGTCATGTTGAGCGAAGAGAAAGATCTCGGCGCAACGCCGCATCTGTTCGTGGCCGCCGGGATGCTTCGCCCGCGGGCTCAGAATGCCACCTTCCGCATCGCGCTACTCAACGTGCCAGAAATCAACCAGTAATCCCCCGCAGGCGATCCTCCTCGAAACGCCGCTGACCACTGATCCGCCCCACCGGCGGCAACAACACCCCGGCCGCACCGCAGGAGCACACGGTGGAGGCGTTCACGCCGGTACGCCGCACGACCTCTCCGGTCGTCACCATTCCTATGATTGCGCCCTGACTTCATCTGCGCTTGGAGTCGTACGGTGCTGATCGTACTGAGGTGGCATCGGGGGCAACGCGTACTACCGACGGAGGAGCGAGCGTGTCGGAGCGGAACAAAGCCGTCGTACGGCGGCTGGTGGAGGAGGTCCTCAACGGCGGACGGATGGAGGTGATCGATGCGCTCTACGCCCCGGAGCTGGCAGAGGAAGCCAGGGCGTGGATCGCCCCGTTCCGGGCGTCGTTTCCGGACGTTCAGATGGAGGTGGTGGAACTCATCGCCGAGGGTGACACCGTCGTCGGACGCTTTACCTGCTCCGGGACGCACCTGCGGGAATGGCTCGGCCATGCGCCCACCGGTCGTCGCTTCGAGGCCATCGACGAGGTCTCTATCTATCGCTTCCGCGATGGTCGCATCGTCGAAAGCTGGGGGCTGGAGGACAACCTCGGGCGCCTGAAGCAGCTCGGACTGGCCTGTGAGAAGGACGCATAATGACTGAGGACACCAGGACCGCAGATCGTGCCGAGAGCAGGACATCGATGCCAATGCCGCTGCCGGGGGCGAACACCGTCTCACCCGGGGTGAGCTCAGCCAGCGGCATTGGGTGACCGCAACCGAGCGAGGATGAGGAATCCATTTCAAAACCGAAACGGTCTACCGATGCAGCCCCGGAACTGGCACATCGGGATCATCTGCAACTACGGTGGCCACGTCCAAGCGGTACCGATCTGCCTGAGACAGAGAGATTCGAGGTCATACCGATGCGTTCTTCGAGCGAAGGAAGGAAGTCATCCGCTCAGCCGGTCAACCGGCGGCGCGTGCTGACCCACACGGGGGCGGTACCCGGCACCGTCCTCGCCCAGGAAGCAAGTCCGCCCGCCGACGAACCCGCACCGGCTGCCGCAGCCGGCGTTGTCACCGCGGAGCGCGCGGCGCTGGCTGTTGGCCAACTCTCGGCTCTTGCCGAGTCGATCCTGCAGCAGACTGGGGTGCCGGGGATGAGTGTCGCCGTCGTTCATGACGACGCGCTGGCCTTTAGCGGTGGGTTCGGTGTGCGTGAGCTCGGCAAAGATGCGGCCGTCGATGCCGAGACCGTCTTCCAATTGGCTTCGGTCTCGAAATCTCTTGCGGCCACGGTGGTCTCCTCGGTGGTTGGCGACGGCGCCGTCTCGTGGGAGAGTCGCATGGCCGACCTTGCTCCCGGGTTTGCGCTGCACGATGCCTGGCCAACCCAGAACGTCTCCCTGGCGGATCTGTTCGCGCACCGCAGCGGGCTGCCCGATCATGGCGGAGATGCCCTGGAGGATCTCGGTTTCGGGCGCGAAGAGATCATCCACCGCCTCCGTTACCTGGAGCCGGAGTACAGCTTTCGGGAGGGCTACGCCTACACCAACTTCGGACTGACCGCCGCCGCGGTCGCTGTGGCGGAGTCGGTCGGGAAATCCTGGGAGGAACTGTCGGCGGAGCGGCTCTACCAGCCCCTCGGCATGACGCAGACCAGCTCGCGCTTTGCCGACTACATGGCGGAGCCCGACCGCGCCATCCCGCACGTCAAGGATGGGGATGAATGGGTGGTCACCCCCATGCAGCGCGACCCGGATGCGCAGTCGCCGGCGGGAGGGGTGAGCTCGACGGCACGCGATCTCGCGCAGTGGGTGCGGCTGCAACTCCGGCAAGGAAGCTACGAGGGGCAGCAACTGGTTCCCACGGCGGCGCTCGACCCGATGCACCGCCCGCAGGCGATCAGTAATGTCCCGCCGGACCTCGCCCGGCAACGCGCCGGGTTCTATGGCCTGGGGCTGAATGTCTCCTACACCGATTTCGGCGCCGTCCAGTGGAGCCACTCCGGGGCCTTTGCCTTGGGGGCGGGCACGGCGGTCTACATGCTGCCCGGCTCCGGGTTTGGGGTCCTGGCACTGACCAACGGCGCTCCAGTTGGGGCCGCCGAAGCGCTCTGCCTCAGTCTGCTGGACCTGGCAACGACGGGAGAGGTCTCTCGTGATTGGATGGCCTTTATCGCGCCCCGCATGGCCGCCTCGATGGACGAGGACCGGTATGGCACGGGTACCGATTGGGACACTCCACCGGCAGACGGGGCCCCGGCACTGGCGGATGCAGCCTACCTCGGCATCTACCACAACGATTTCTACGGCGATGTCGAGATCGCGCGCGGCGCGGACGGACTGGTGGTCCGGATCGGGCCGAAGCCGCTGGAGTTTCCACTTAGCCGGTACGACCGCGATACCTTCTCCTGGCAACCGTCTGGGGAGAACGCGGCTGGGCGCAGTGGGCTCTCGTTCCTCGTCGGCCCGGACGAAATCGCCGTCGCCTTGCGTGACGAGTACCTGGCGAAGAATGGACCAGGGCTCCTGACGCGATCGGTCTGAGCAGAGGACGGCTCGGCCGAAGTCAGCGACGCCCAGGAACACTGGCGAGTGTTGGGCTGTTTCCGAGGTGTGTCCTCCGGAGCAAACGCAAGAGGCTAATCCAGCGTTCTGAGGTACAGCAGTCTAGGAAACGGGTTCTTTGATGACCGACGCCGGAACCTCGAAAACGCAGCCGCCATCGCTAGCGTCGCAAGCCAGGGACCTGGCTGCCGCGGCGCTGGTGCTGAACGCCGGGGAGGCAGAGATCGCGGCCGAAGCTGAGGAACAGGAGCAGGCCGGTTCAGAACACTCCCCAAATCCGCCAGTCTCGGGAGTGCGCCCGCCCGCCCCCGGCGTCTTCGTCCTTCGCCGGCGCGACCCCACTCGCCGGCGGCGCGTCATCCCCGCGCCGGAGCTCGCCTCAGCCTCGGCGCAGCCAGCCGCGCTCGACGGTGCCCCTGAGGATCCTGGCGAGGGGGCCCCGCCCGATTCGAGGTCTGAGCTACGGGACTGGATCAAGGACAATGCCACACTCTTGTCGAACGCCAGCTTGCTGATCAGCCTGGCGACCATCGCGTTGAGCCTCTTACCCGACGTGGGCTTCTTCGCGCCGTACATCAAGGCGCTGATTTTCGCGGCGGCGTTTCTGCTCCTCACTGAGCTGCATCATCAATGGCCGGCAGACCTGCAACTGCACGTGCTGCGGAAGAACGTGCGACCGGAGAACCACTCCTGGCGCATGATCGGCTTCGCCGTCGTGATGCAGGTCGCCACCCTCTTCTTCGCTGCGTGGGCAACATTGACCAACCCGATCATTCTGTTGCCACTGACGGCCCTGGGTGTCATCGCTGCCTTTTACCGGTGGTATTTCCGCCGGTATCGGGGAATGCTGGCCAGGCTCTTTGGAGTCATCGCCCTGCTCGTCGTGCTCCTCCTATCGGAGGTGGTCATGGCCGTGGTCTGGGCGGCGGTGACCGGCGAAGAGGTCACCATTGAGCTCTGGGCGGAGGACCAACCGGGGTTGCAAATCACCCGGTAAAACTCCTGATACGGGTCGGCGGCAGGCATGGAGGCCCCCGTTCATGTCTCGTCGAGATCGTCCCCTAGGAAATGGCGCCGCGCGGCTTCCGTCACGGGGAGCCCTTCGGGCCCAAG
>DASUQU010000231.1:0-4130 GCA_036280495.1 Thermomicrobiales bacterium
GACCTCCTCATCGACGTCGGCCATGACCACCGTCATGCCATCGTGAAGCAGCCGCCGGGCGATATCCAGACCAAGCCCCCGCGCGGCCCCGGTCACGATGGCCACCCGAGCTGGCGGTGGGAGTTGGGCACTTGCCTCGAACGTCGGAGTCGACATGACGACTTTACTCTACCGAACGGCGAAGCACGCTCGAGGCGCTCATAGTTGCCTCGGCAGCGATCCCCCAAGCCGAAAAGCCATGGTCGTCATGGGTAGATTGAGCGCCTGCACGGGGCCGCAAGCAGGTGTTTCGCCGGCCGCGCCAAAACGCTTGGATGCGCGTCGCCAAGTGGCTGCCCTAACCGCTCTCTCCAGGATCCGAGGTCTGCGGGAACCTCAACGAGCTGGCACAGCATCGACCTCGTAGCCGAATTCCTGGAGTAGTTCGCCAAACGTCTCCTCGACGGCCGACCGCAATGTGGGTGGTAGATCGTGCCGCCAGCGGCCTATCGAGCCGGAGGGGGAGCCGGCCGTGGCGTGACCACGGAGCTCCGGAGCGTCCGCCGCGGCAAGCAGGCGGGTCACCGTCTCCGGCGCCGCCTCCAACCCGAGCAAGTTCAGCAGCGGCGGCAGCGTCGCGGCCGGGTCGCGTACCAGGTCTTCATACCGGACCAGACTCCCTGGCTCACCCCGCTCCCGCCACGCGGCACGAAGGACGAGAAAAGTTTTATACAGGTAATTCAGCCACGCTTCGTCGCTCTCCACGAGGGCGCGCCCGAAGTCACCGAAGCCCTTGCGCGCGTTGTAGGCCAGCATCGAGGCGACCATGTCGCGAAAGTCGCGCACCAGAAACAGCTCCCGCGCTCCGGGATAGAGCTCGCGCATCAGCTGGGGGTAGGCGTCGGAAAAATGCTTTTCGGCGAAGTAGACCAGCGGCGCGAGTGCCTGGCCCTGCGCGGCGGCGGTTGCCAGGTACCAGCCGTCGATGCTGCGTTGGCAGAACGCCGCCAGATCCGTGATGTACGTCGAGCCCGACCAGGCCTCCACCTCGGGCCAGGCGGCAAAGGCAGCGGAGTAGAAGGGATTGCCACCGGCGGCCAGCGGCTCGAGATGGAACTCTGTCGGGGCGCCGACCCGCTTGCGAGCATCGGTCGGGGCGGCCAGGGTCTTGAGGACGTGCGTCCAGTACTTGCCGCCACGCGCCTCGTAGGGAGGCCGGTTGTAGACAACCACCGCAGGATGTGCCGAGAGCATTCGCATCAGCAGCGTGGTGCCGGTGCGACCAAACGAATTGACCAGCAGCGGCTGCAAGTGCGGCGTGTACGCCGTCTCCAGCAGGCGTCGCTCCCCACTGATGAGGACCATCTTGACACGCGAGCCATCGGCGAGCGTCACGCGCAGATGGAACTCGAAGTGCTGGCGCAGGATGAGAGTATTGACGAGCAGGGTGAAGCCACACGCCGCCGCCCAGGGGAGACCGGGATGCCGGGCGGCGACCTCCGGTGTCGGGAGTCCCGTGACCGCCGTCGCCAGCACCAGTCCGGGTACGACCGCCACGACCTCCTGGACCGGCCCGCCGGCGGCGAGGACGTGTCCGCTCACCCGTACCGCCCAGGCCGCGCTGGTCCCGCCCTCGACCGGGGTGTCGATCGTCGCTTCCAGCACTCCTTCCCGCTGCGCGCGTCGCAACGGGCGAAGGGAGAAGTTTGCGACAGGGGGCGCGGATGCCACGAGGGAGTGCCTTTCACCAAGGCCGGACGCGAACCCGCCCCGGGCAAGACCGGGGCGAACGAGGGGATGATAGACGTTCCGGGTGGAGACTGGTCAAGAAGATCCGGGGCGACTCGTGATTCGCCGAGGCGGGGCCGGCGTAATTGGTGTCCGCTCACCTGCGGCTCCGCTCGAAGTCAACCGGAAGGGCAACGCCAAGCGGAGTCGCGGGGAGGAGATGCGCCCCCCTGGGGACCTGACCGCCGGGCGTTCCACGTCGAGTGCGCACGGGACATGCATGCGATCATCCAGGTTGACGCCGGGCTGCCCGGTCCGGATGCATGAACTATGAGATTGGAGCCGACGATGCGCAACCAGTGGCGCGGGATGGCGGTCGGAGCAGTTGTGGGCGCCGGGATCGCCGCTCTCATCCGGCAACAAGTTACGGCGGGGATCGCCGCGCGGAACCGGCACCGGTCCGAGTCGCTCTTCGCCTACCATGCGGCGCGGCACAGGATCCTGATCCTGGGAGCTGGCTTCGGGGGAATGGCGGCAGCCCTTCGCCTCGACGAGCGGCTCGGCAATCGCTCGGATACGAGCGTCCTCGTCGTCGACCGTGACAGCGCGCTCCTCTTCACGCCCTTGCTCTGGACAGTCGCGGATGGCCGGGCCAACCCCAACGACGTCGTCGTGCCCATCCGGGCCTTCCAACGCGGTCGCGCGTTCCATCTCCTGCACGCCGAAGTCGAAGCGATCGATCTGGATCGGCGGGAAGTCCGCACCAGCGCCGGGACTCGTCCTTACGACTATCTCGTCGTTGCCCTGGGGAGTGTTACGGCGGTCCCAGCGCTACCGGGGTTGCGCGAACGGGCGTTGCGCTTTCACACCCCGGCTGATGCGATGGAGCTGCGCAATCACCTCATCGACGCTCTCGAGAATGCCCATCACACGGTCGACGCGCAGGAGCGACGCGAGTGGCTGACCTTTGTAGTCGGTGGAGGAGGCGACACCGGCGTCGAGCTGGCGGCGACGATCCTCAATTTCCTCCAGGTTGGGCTGCTGGCCGAGTATCCCTGGCTCGCCGATGAGCGACCGCGAGTCGTCGTCGTCGGACGAGCCCAGCGATTGGTGCCGATGAGCAGCCCGAACACGTCCGCGGCGGTCGAGCGGACTCTGCGGGAAGAGGGGGTCGAGGTCTGGACGGACGTCGCGATCGAAGGCGTGACCGAGCGTGAGGTCCAGACCTCGCGGGGTCCGATCCCGGCACGGACGCTCTTCTGGGCGGCGGGCATTACCGCGCCGTCCGTCGTCCGTGATCTGCCGGTCGAGCACGCGCGCAATGGCGCAGTGCTCGTCGACGACACCCTGCGCGTGCCCGGGCGACCGGAAGTCTTCGTCGTCGGCGACAGCGCCTGGGCTTTTGATGGCGTCAGCGGCGACCCGACGCCGCCCACCGCCCAGGCGGCCGGGCACATGGGGGAGTATGTGGCGGAGGCGATTGCCGGGCTGATCGCGGGTCGGCAGCCGTCCCCATTCCGCTTCGTCACGCGCGGTCGATTAGCCTTGCTCGGACACCGCACCGGGGTGGCTGAGGTCTTCGGACTTGCCTTTGACGGACTGCCGGCCTGGCTGCTCTGGCACGGCTACTACCTGAGGACGATCCCGGCGTGGCGCAATCGGATCCGGCTCCTCACCAATTGGCTGCTGGCGGGACTTACTGGCCGCGAGACTGCTCAGCTCCGACTGGGAGCGAGTAGTGACGCTGAGGGAGCCGGCGCGGCGCGGGAGCCATCCCAGGTCGCCTCCTGACGAGGACGTGAACGAAAGCGAGGGCCGCCACCCGCGCTTTACGATCGCGATGTCGATCGGTGGAATCTCTCAGTGATCCTTGCACGGCAATCGATGCCGCCTCCTTCGGGATGCATGTTGGAGCGAGTAGCCGTCGTGGTTTTGCCAACAATCGGGTTCAGATCGGCCTCCGTTGGGCGGAGCGCGAGAAGGCAATAGAGGTCGGCGCCGCCAATTGAGTGCTTCCACTGTCACTGGTCCACAACATCAGAAGGTGCCGCACACAACCGCATTGCCGTGATGTGGACCGAACAAAACAAGGAAGTTGGTTCGCTGGCCGATTTGCAACAGACTTGCGGTCACTGGAGAGAATCGCTGGCGCACGGAAACCACGGCCAGAGGGGCCGCTTGACCAGACATTTCGAGACGCGAATCCGGGAGAGGAAGGGGCGATGCATGAGACTCCCCATGACCTGCTTGAACTGACCGAGTTGCTCGATCGCAGTTACGCACAGGCGGGCGACCATCTGCGCAGCATCTTCACCCCCGAGCGGCGGATTCCGGCTGACGAACTGGTGGCGCTGCTGCCCGGCGTCCAGGTGCTGAACCTGGCGACGGTCAGCCGTGCTTGCGCGCCTCGCGTCGCTCCGGTC
>DASUQU010000232.1:0-3390 GCA_036280495.1 Thermomicrobiales bacterium
ATCCGTTATGTCCGCCAGAGCTTCTCCTGGGCCGAGATCGAGCCGGCGCCCGGGGAATACGTCTGGGAACGCTTCGACGCCATCGTGGACGCGCTCAATCGGCGCGGCATCAGCCCGGTCGCCGTCCTGCACCGCTCTCCATCGTGGATTCGCTCGCCGGCCGGCGCAACCGCATTCGACGCGCCTCCCGCCGATCTCGCCGCCTACGAGCGGTTCGTCAGCGCGCTCGCCAGCCGGTACGGGGACAACGTGCCCTACATTCAGCTCTGGGATCTCCCAAACCGGCCAAGCCACTGGGGCAACGCCCCTGCCGACGCAATGGCATACGTCTCGCTGTTGGCAGTCGGCTCCAACGCCGCGCGTGGCGCGAATCCGAACGCGGTCGTGCTCCTGGCCGAACTCGATCCGTTCCCCGGCAACGGCGGGGTCAACGATCTGCAGTTCCTGCGACAGGTCTACAACGCCGGCGGCAGCGCATTTTTCGACATCGTCGCGGCACGGGTCGATGGCGGCGCACGTACTCCCTACGACCGGACGGTGCGGCCGGATGAGGCCACCCTTTCGCGAGTTATCCTCCTCCGCGAGGCGATGGCGGCAGTTGGTGACCCCGCCAAGCCGATCTGGGCGACCCACTACGGGTGGGACACAAACAGGATCGCGGGCAGTGTCGGCGAGACAACCCAGGCGGACTACGTCGTGGCCGGTCTCGAGCGAGCCCGCGCCGAATGGCCGTGGATGGGACCGCTCTTTCAGTGGGGACTCATTCCCGGCCCGGATCTGAGCGGAGGGACTCCGACGGAGCTGGCCCTACTCCGCGAAGATGGCTCGCCCACACCGTTGTTCACCGAGCTAGGGGCCTTCGCGGCCCGTGAAGGCGCGAGCGCGGCGCCGACTGGTTTGGCTCCAGTCGCTGCGCCCCAGTACGTCTGGGAGGGCAACTGGAACGAGCAGCATCTCGGTGCGGACACATACCGCACGACGTCCGAGGTCGACGCGCGCTTCCACCTTCGTTTTGAAGGGACAGGGGTGACAGCCAGAGCGCGCTTGAGCCGGGAGGCAGGCGCGGTCGAAGTAACCATCGACGGCCAGCCAATCAACATCTCGCTGGCGTCGTTTCAGGCGGAAGACGTCAATATCCCGCTGGCGTGGCGACTACCCGACGGCGTTCACGAAGTCGCCATGCGTCTCACCGCACCGGGACAGTTGACCGTTGGCGGACTCGTCGTGGAGCGAGCAGTGCCGATGCAATGGCCCATCCTGCTCCTGCTCCTCAGCGGAATCGTCTTGCTCTACCTCGGCATTTTCGACGGCGCACTGCTAGTCGCCGAGCGCACCGGGCTGCTGCAGCGCCGCGGTAGTGAGCTCTGGCCTGAACTGCCCCAGCTCCCCGACTGGCGCCCATCGCGCCGGGCGTAGCATGAGGCGGCGCCGCTGACCGGCACCTGAATCTATACTCCCTCCGAATGGGCAACGAGATGGCCGCGCGTCACGACGCGTCAGCGGCGCCACGGGACGGGATGCCGCCACCAACACCGACCGCCACGACCGACGGTCGAACCCCGTACCTGTTGCCGCCGGCCGACACCCGAGGGTCGGTGCCCGGCGGGAGCCGGCGGGATGAGCCTGGGTCTACGGATGTCCAGGTGAAGTTGCGGCGACGGGTGCTGAGTCCGCAGACGCTTGTCTCTTTCGGTATCGCCCTCGCCATCCTCTGGTTCGTGGTCCGCCGCCTCGAAATCGACCTGGCCGCCATTTGGGCCCAGATCCAGCAAGCGAACCCTTGGCTCCTGGCCGTTGCCTTCATCCTCTGGTACGGCGCCTTCTTCGTTCGCGGCTGGCGCTGGAGTTTCATGCTCGATTCGGCGGGATTCAATCAAGCCCACGGGTTCCGCATCCCTGCGACCCCTGCTCTCACCGAGATCGTGGTCCTCGCCTACTTCGCCAACTCGATCGTCCCGGCGAAACTCGGCGATGTCTATCGCGGCTACCTGCTCAAGCGCGAAAGCGGCGTTCCCTTCAGCGCAGGATTCGGCACGATTCTCGCCGAGCGATTAGTCGATGCCATGACGCTCGTCGTCGTCCTCGCGGGTGCGGCGCTGGTGGTCTTCGGGACAGAGATGCCGTCCCAGGCCAGACCGGCCTTGCTGCTCGGTGCATTTCTCATCGTCGCCGGGGTGTGTGGCCTGGCGGTGCTCTGGCTTACACGAAACTCGGTCATTCGTTTCCTGCCGGGGCGCATTCAGGAGGCCTTCGCGCGGCTGCAAGGGGCGATCTTCGGCGCGCTGCGGCGGCCGGGGCTGGTGTTCGGTATCGGAGTGCTGCTCTGGCTCAATGACGGCATGCGCGTCTGGTTCGTGGCGCGCTCGCTGGAGGCCGGCATCTCCCCCGCGGTCGCCATCCTGGTCGCCGTCATGGGCGCGTTGCTGACGGTCATCCCCTTTACCCCGGCGGGCCTTGGTGTCGTCGAACTGGGCGTAGGCTCGGTGCTGGTCGGCGTGCTGGGCATCGATCCGGTGGTGGCCGGGTCGATCATCCTGCTCGACCGCGTCGTCGCCTACTGGAGTTTGCTGGCCGTTGGGACGGCACTCTATGTGCGACGCACCCGGCAGGAGTACCGGGACCTGGCGTCGAGCGCGCCGCCAGCATGAACGGCTCGCCGCTTGGCAATCCATGGTCCCGCTTCCGCGCCTGGGCGACGTCCAACCGGGCCCGCCTGGAGATCCTGGCCATCGCTGGAGTCGCAATCGGTCTCATCGTCATCATGTTTGTGGTTACACTCATCATCATCTATCGCACGCTGCGCTGACGGGACCACCCAACCGCGCCCTACCCCCAGGGAACTCCATCGTGACCATTACCGAGACCGCCGCTCCGACGATTCCCGTTTCCGAGTTTCGCACCGTCGTTTCTCGCATCGAGAACGAGGTGGCCACCGTCATGGTCGGCCAGGCGGACGTCGTGCGCGACGTGCTGATCTGCCTCATTGCGGGTGGCCATGCCTTGCTCGAGGGCGTGCCCGGCTTGGGCAAGACCATGTTGGTGCGGACGCTCGCCGAGTCGCTCGACCTGGCTTTCAGCCGCATCCAGTTCACCCCGGACCTGATGCCGGCCGACATTACCGGCACGAACATCCTGGTCGAGGATCCGGATGGTGGCCGCCAGTTCGCGTTTCAACCCGGCCCGGTCTTCGCCAACCTCTTGCTGGCCGACGAGATCAACCGGGCCACCCCGAAAACGCAGTCGGCTCTTCTGGAGGCAATGGCTGAGAAGACCGTCACCGTGGCCAACCAGATCCACGCCCTCGACGAGCCCTTCTTCGTCCTGGCGACCCAGAATCCGCTGGAGATGGAAGGTACCTATCCCCTCCCCGAGGCCCAACTCGATCGCTTC
>DASUQU010000233.1:0-4754 GCA_036280495.1 Thermomicrobiales bacterium
CCGCCGACGATGCCGTTCGCACCGAGCATGCCCTTTTCGACGTCCGCAATGTGCATCGATCCACCCTTGCCCTTGCAGACTCCGGAGGATTTGCCCATCAGCTCCGCGACCATCCCCGCGATGTCGACACCCTTGGCAATGCAGTGGCCGTGGCCGCGGTGGGTCGACGTAATGAAGTCTTTGTCGGTCAATTGGGAGCAGATGCCGACCGCGACGGCCTCTTCGCCCGCGTAGAGGTGAACAAAACCGGGGACAAGTCCGGCAGCGAAGTTCTTGCCAGCCAGATCCTCGAACGTGCGGATCTGCATCATTCTCTCGTACATGCCGAGCAGGGTGTCACGATCAAGATCCACCGCTCCGGCAATGCTGGTCGCCATAGCTGCCTCCAGACCACTTCCCGCGCCGCCGCGCGTCGCTTTCACAACTGTCGCTCTGAACTCGTTTGGGCCAAGTAGGATCCGACGGACTTATAGGGTAATCTCCGGCGAGCGGCAAGTGAGTCGCAGCGGGCGGGGCACCGCGGCTCGATTGGGACCGCTGTCTCCATCCAGGCGAATCCACGCAGTTCCTCGTCGCGTATCGGTTAGGGGTGGGAGCAGTACCGGAGTCCGTCGCTGGGGACGGGGTCGATATCCGGTTGCTCAAGGGGCCAATTGGGGGAACGACAGAATGGCAGAGATCAACCGCCGGCGCCTGGTTACGGGCGCCGTAGCTGGCGTGGCAGGAATCTTCGCATCAGTGCGGACTGGCTGGCCCCCGAGCCGTCCCCCGATCGCTTCCGCCCAGAGTGCCTTCGACCTCTCGACGGGTACACCTGGTTGCTCCCAGGTCGCGCTGATGTTCAACATCGGCTCGGGGTACGAGCCAGCAATGGGTATCCTGGACACACTGGGAGCCTACGGCGCAAGCGCGTCGATGTTTGTCATGGGGTGGCTTGCCGAGCAGGCCCCCTGGCTCGTGCAGCAGCTCGCGGCCTGGGGTCATCCCGTGGGAAGTCATGGTTATGTTCCGCCCGAGTTGACACTTCGCTCTGACGATGACGTCGCCTGGGACCTCCAGACAGCATCAGCCGCGCTCAGCTGGGCACTTGGCTACGACCCCGGACCGTGGTTTACGCCCTATGCGAGCGCGAGCGACGAACGCGTACGGTCGATCGCCAATTCGCTGGGTCTCATTACCGTCGGCTGGAGTGTCAGTTCTGGTGACTGGGACCCGGGTGCTACCGCCGATTCCATCTACGCCAACGCCGTCAACGGCGCATACGACGGAGCCATAATCGAACTCCATCTGGATGCACAGCGAAGTATCGACGGAACGGCCGTAGCCCTGCCGTGGATCATCGATGACCTGAGCGCCCGAGGGTACAGCTTCGTCACAATTCCCCAGATCGCCGGTTGGTGCTAGGTTGCGGTCGTTCCGCGTGTAGCGTCAACGATCCGCCCCGGGTCATCTCGCCAGCGACCGTATAATCGCGAGACGCCGTACCTGCCGCCCGTGGCACTCGGCGGCGCAGGGAGCGGGAGAGTGCGCGTGGCCGATGCGTTTGCCGAACTGCTTGACCTCATTGTCCGCGACTATGCCATCACCGACGCCCAGAAAGACGTCGACTTGAATGCGCCGGCCGACGAGCCGGCGACAGTGATCGAGGCTGATAAACGGCATATTGTCTCCGAGGCGGCAGAGCGAGCGCGGGAGATGTTCCCCTCGTTCCGAACCGGACTCGTCCTCGCGTTTGAAGCCCAGGCCCTGGGAAGGCACGAGATTCGACTCGATGATCGTGATGCCGAGCAAAATGCCATCGCTGATGCGCTGATTGCCTACCTGGTGCGCTTCGACTTCGCGGAGTCGCGGAGCGAGGAGACCGGACCCGGGCACTACGACTACTTTATTTCGGTCAGTTGGGATTCGCTGTACAGGCTCGCCGAGAGCGCGGGCATCGATCTTCCAGCCGCGCTGGCCAGGGCAGCTTCTATTCCGGGTGGCTGATGAACCCTCCCAAACGTCGGACCACGGCTCCTGTCCAGGCCGAAGAACCAAAATCCGGGCAAAAGCTTCCCCGGCCGACAGGTTCTGACAACGCAGCGCGACTGGCGCGGGCCCTGCACTTTCGATTTCGGGACCTGAGTCTGTTGCGAACCGCCCTGACCCATCGCTCGATCTTGCACGAGCTCGCCGGCGCCGGAATATCAACCACGCATCCGGCGGCTCTCACCAACGAGCGCCTCGAATTTCTGGGAGACGCCGTGCTAGGCGCGGTCGCCGCGGAGTATCTGTACAACCTCGATCCCGACGCTGATGAAGGGCAGCTGACCCGCAGGAGGGTTGCCCTGGTGCGGGCCGAGACATTGGTGCGCTGGGCCCGCGAGATCGACCTTGGATCCTACCTCTACCTGGGACAGGGCGAGCGACCTGGTCCAGGGAGCCGGGACCGTATGCTCGCCGGAGCGTTCGAGGCCGTCATCGGTGCAGTGGCACTGGACCGGGGTTTCGGCGCGGCCAGAAGGTTCCTCCTGCGCTTGCTCGAACGTGATGCTCCAGAAATCGTGGCCAGAGCGGAAGGCGCCGCGAATCCGAAAGGGCGTCTCCAGGAGCTATTGCAAGAGCGCTACCGCCGAGCGCCGGAGTACCAGACCGTATTGACACAAGGACCGGACCACGCTCGGACCTTCGTGGTGGAAGCGAGCTTTGACGAAACCGTTCTCGGTCGGGGCGTCGGTCCTTCGAAACGAGAAGCGGAGCAAGCCGCGGCGGCGGCCGCGCTGGCCACACTGGCCGCGGACCTGAAAGTTTTGCCTTCGCCATCCGCAAGCGCAGTGGACTGAGCGAACGGCGACGCGATTCGGGGTAGGATGCGGCCAACGCTACAGTGCCGCGATTCGAGGAAGCGGGGAGTACGGGTCGGCGCCGGCTAGGGGAGTCGAACATGGCGGGCCACTACGATCAGCTCAGTGTCTTTGCCGGCAATTCCAACCCGGAGCTGGCCCGGGAGATCTGCGCCTACATCGGTATTCCGCTCGGACGCGCGGAAGTCTTCAAGTTCTCGAACGACAACACATTCGTCCGAATCAACGAGAGCGTCCGCGAGAACGATGTCTTTGTCGTCCAGTCGTTCTCTGCTCCGATCAATGATTCGATCATGGAGATGCTGATCATGATCGACACCATCAAGCGCGCGTCGGCGGGGCGGGTGACCGCGGTCATTCCCTATTTCGGCTACGGGCGCACCGACAAAAAGGATCAGCCGCGGGTCCCGATCACGGCGCGACTCGTCGCCAAGCTGGTTGGAGTTTCGGGAGCGGACCGCGCGCTTCTCCTCGATCTGCATGCCGGGCAGATCCAGGGGTTCTTTGACGTGCCGGTCGATGAGATGAGCGCCATGGCGCTGACGGCATCCTATTTCGCCCAGAAGCGCCTACCTGAGCCGGTCGTCGTCTCGCCTGACCTGGGCAACACGAAGCGCGCTCGCAACTTTGCCGAGATCGTCGATGCGCCGCTGGCCATCATCGAGAAGCGGCGCGCCGGAAACCAGGATCGCACCGAGGTGCTGAATCTCATCGGGTCGGTCGAGGGTCGGCAGGCGATCATCGTCGATGACGAGATCGATACCGCCGGGTCGATCACCCAGGCGGCTGACGTCTGCCTGGAGGCAGGCGCGACCGAGGTCTACGCGTCGGCGATCCATCCTGTCCTGTCGGGTCCGGCCCTGCACCGGCTTCAAGAGTGCGCCATCAGGGAAGTGGTCGTAACGAATAGCATCGCCGTGTCACAGGAAAAGCGCATTCCTAAACTGACGATCCTCTCCGTGGCATCGCTGCTTGGCGAGACGGTGCAGCGGATCCACACCGGAGCCAGCGTCTCGGCGACCTATCGCACCCAGGATGCGCTGGCGGTCATCTGATCGAGTTGCCGCGTCGAGCGCGCTTCAAGAGACGTGTCCACCCGGAAAAAGAAGTATTCCGGCCTTTAAGCGATCAGCGGCTCGAAGCAATCGAACGCGATCTCCGTAGGATGTCGATCTATCGAATGCCGGCCGTCTGCCGAGCCGCGGCGTCGATGCGGTCGAGCGCCTTCGCCAGGTTCTCCTCCGAGTTGGCGTAGGAGAGGCGGAGATACCCCTCTCCATGCTCGCCGAACGACGTCCCAGAGAGCGCGGCGACACCAAATTCATCGAGGAGCCGGTCAGCGAATTCCTTGCTGGTCATACCGGTGCCCTTGATATTTGGGAAGACATAAAAGGCTCCGGCCGGCTCACGGCACGAGATACCGGGGATGCTATTCAGACCTTCGACCATTAGGTCGCGGCGCCGCCGGAACGCCTCCACCATGTCACGGACCGCATCTTGCGGGCCGGTAAGCGCTTCAATGCCGGCGCGCTGCACGAGTGAGGCCGTGCAGGAGACACTGTTGACCATCAGGCGGCTAACCTGTTCGGCAAGCTCCTCGGGCATGACCCCGTACCCCAGTCGCCAGCCGGTCATTGCGTAGGTCTTGGAGAAGCCATCGAGGATCGCGGTCCGCTCCACCATTCCCGGGAACGTCGCGATCGAGTAATGGTCACCGTCGTAGATGATCTCCGAGTAGATCTCGTCGGCGAGGACGAAGAGATCGTGCTGCACGGCGAGCGCGGCAATCGCTTCCAGATCGGCGTGCGTAAGGACGCCGCCGGTCGGATTGGCGGGGCTGTTGATGATCAGGAACTTCGTTTGCGGCGTGACGAGTGCCGCCAGCTCGTCGACGTCGAGCCGAAAGTCATG
>DASUQU010000234.1:0-5923 GCA_036280495.1 Thermomicrobiales bacterium
CCGGTTTCTCCCGACAGGACATTGAGACCCGGACCGAAGGGAATGTGGACGGCCTCGATGATAGCGAAATTGCTGATCGCGAGTTCGACGAGCATGGTCTTGTTTCGCCGGTAAGCGCCCTAAACGCTATCTCTCTTCAAAAATCCTGTCATGCAGTGAACACCACCACCTGCTTTGATGCACTCCCCGATGTCGACGACGTGGCATCGCACTCCGGCGGCTTCATACTTTTCGCGCATTCTCGAGCCACCAGCCGGCATGAGAATCTCCCCGGGCGCGAGCGCCACGAAGTTCATCGGCAGGCACTCTTGGGCTTCTCGTTCATCGTCGACTTCGATGAATCGGAATCCGCGCTTGCGCAATGTGCTGACCGCCTTGAACGGAGTCCGCCGGGGCCAGACCACAGCGAGGTCGCGATCGATAATGGCGAGCAACCCGTCGAGATGCATCGCACCGTGCGGGAGTCCAACCCGTACGACCTCCGCCACACCGATCTCCCGCAGCATACGCTCGACCTGGCCGGCCCCTTCTTCGTTGGTGCGCAGTCCCTCGGCGAGAAAGCAAAGATCATCGTCGACCCAGATGACGTCGGCCCCTTCGAAGGTGCCGGATCCATGCACCGACATGAGGATGGGGACCCCGAGCTGAGCCAGAGCTTCAGCGACCAGACGCTCCTCACCGGCACGGACGGTCGAGGCCGGCCTCGTCACAATCGCCCCCTCCGGCGTCATGAGCATCAGGTCGCGAACAAAAATTGCGTTCGGTTTGTCGATGCGACCTCGCTCCACATAGTGGACGACGACCCCGGCTGCCCGGTACGCGTCGGCGAGTGCGTCGTGTTGCTCCCGAACTCGATCCGGAGAAACATCGGATCGCATCTGCATCGCATTGAAATCGGTCACTGCGTCGAGCTCGGAACCAGCCCGCCGCAGCAAAACTGCGTGCAACTTACCGATCTCCGAAGAGACACCCCAGTCGCCCCAGGTCGACGTCATATCTTCGGTCATCGACGCGACGCGGGGCGACCAAAGTTCCCCACCATATGCCGCTGACAGTATCGATACGCTCATGATGAAGAAATGCGCCTCGTCATCAATCGGCTGCGGACATCGATGCCTGCTCCCAAAGCGCTGTGGCCAGGATCTCAGGTCTGATTGGAATGCTCAGAATGCGGTGCCCGGTCAGATCACGGATCGCATTTGCTACTGTTGCCGGGCCCGGGATCGCTGGCGGCTCACCGATCCCTTTGGCGCCGTAGGCGCCATGCTCCGCTGGAACTTCAACCAGAACGGTTTCGATTGGGGGAACCATCTCCGCCCGCGGCAGCGCGTAGTCCATTAGTGTTGCGGTCAGGAGCTGGCCATCGGCGTCGTAGACCATCCCCTCGTAGAGAGCCCAGCCGAGACCTTGCGCTACCCCGCCGTGGATTTGAGCTTCCACCTCAGCTGGGTTGATGGCGAACCCGACGTCCTGAACCGCAACGTACCGAACCGGCCGCGACTCACCAGTGACTTCATCGATCTCGACTTCGACCAGATGTGCGGCAAAGCCGGGTGCGCTCTCGCGGATCGCGGTCGACCCGGTCCCGTACACGGGTTCATTGCGAGCGGCAAAACCCATCGTGCGATTGGCAATGTCCTTGAGCGAGATACCAGACCCGGGAACGCCGCGAACCTGAACCATGCCGTCCGCGATCTCGAGGTCTTCGACCGAGGCCTCGAGTGCTTCTGACGCGACCGCCAAGATCTGCCGCCTCGCGTCTTCTGCTGCACGCTGCACGGCCATACCCACCGTATAGGTGATCTTGGAGCCACCGGTGCCCCCGGCAAAAGGAGCGGAGTCGGTCGCGGCCGTGTTGACCTCGATCTCCTCTGCGCTCATGCCGAACGTCTCTGCTGCAATCTGTGCAAACGTGGTGTTCGTGCCAGTCAGATCGACCGACCCCAGTACGACGGTCAACTTACCGTTCGCGTCGAGTCGACAAACTGCTGTGGCCGGCTCGATCCCACCTGGCCAGCCACCGACCGCGATGCCAACCCCTCGTCCATGCGCGCGCGCGGAATCCCGATTTTGCCAGGCGGGGTGCGCCTGCAGTGCCTGCAGGCATTCTTTCAACCCGATGCGCGGCCAGGCGCCGCCGTTTGGCCGCTCGTCACCTTCCACCGCGCAGTTCTGCAATCGGAACTCCAGCGGGTCAAGATCGAGCTTTCGAGCTAACTCGTCGACCGCGGACTCTATGGCGAACGTCGCCTGCTGCGCCCCCGGCGCCCGGTACGCCCCGGCCCCAGGTTTGTTGGTCAGGACTTCATGCCCCCGAATTTCCAGGTTCGGGAACCGGTAGTAGCCACCGAGCAGAATCGCCGCAATCTGAAGGGGAGATCCGCCGCTCGATCCGGTGTCGAAGACCAGACGGGCTTCGAGCGCCGTGATATCTCCGGCTCGCGTGGCTCCGAGCTTGACCGATATCCGGCAGTCAGGCGCAGGATTGCCGGCCAAGAAGTCGTCCATGCGGGAATAGTGCAGCAAGACCGGGCGGCCAACGGCGAGCGCCGCCGCGGCAACCAAAGGTTCGATCAAGACGAACTTTCCACCGAACCCGCCACCGACCGGCATGGGCACCACGTTGACGCGTTGCGTCGGCACATTGACCGTCTCAGCGACCCGAGTCCGGCAGTAAAACGCGGCCTGGGTGCTCGTATAGACCGTGAGGTCCCCCAGCGGCTCGATATCCACCAGGCAGACCTGTGGCTCCAGGTAGCCCTGGTGCACGGTCAACGATTCGATGGTGAACTCGACGACGGCGTCGGCCGCCGCGAATCCGGCTGCGACATCCCCTCTCGTAAAATGGACCGAGCTCGAGACATTGGCAGCAGCGTCGAGCTCATCGTTCTCTTCGGCCTGGGTAGCCGCATCAGCGTTGTGCATCGCGGCTTCTTCGTCGTTAGCCTGCTGCCGGGTCTCCCGGATGTGCGGCGAGGAGGGGTCAAGGGCCTCGTCGAGCGTCGTGATAACCGGCAGCGGCTCGTAGTCGACTTCGACAGCGGCCACTCCATCCTGTGCGGCAGCATCTGATTCGGCCAGGACGAGAGCCACAAACTGCCCAGCATAGACTGCTTCGCCAGACGCGATCGGCGCCTTGACCGGGGCCCCCGCGCTATCGCGGGCAATCGGCAGGTCATCCGCAGACAGGACGCGAACCACGCCTGGAATCTGCAGGGCACGTGAAGCGTCGATGCCGCGGATTCGGGCATGGGCATACGGACTCGGCACCGGGCGAGCGACGAGCATGCCAGGGACGCGCAGGTCTCCGGTGAATCGCTCTTGCCCGGTCAACTTTGGTGGGCTGTCGATCCGCCGTACGCGCTGGCCGACGGCATGAGTCTGAGGCATTAGTTCCGTCCCCGACTGAACGACGTCGAAAGTAGAACGGCGCGTCGCGCCGCCCGTTCTGATTCTAGCACCGAGGCTCGAGTCCGCCTCGAGCGGCGGCGACGGCTATGCTAGTCCGGCGCCGCGAGGACCTCTTCCGGCCCCCATTCGCGAACCCGGAGTGGGGTAGAGTCCATGTCGTCGAGAAATCCAAACTCCGCGAGCGCCGCACGCACCTCATCCGCGCTTTCCGCATCCCAGAGCGTGAAGATGCGATCGTCGTGGAGATCCGGAGACCAGGCCTTGAGCCAGCGTGGAGACCTGGTATTGCTTGCCGAGGCCCTGGCTAACTCTTTGAGCCGAGTCGGCGGTAGCACCGATTCGACATCGCGTTTGCTTGGATCGTGGACGACTAAATAGCGAGCCAATTTACCCACACTTTCGGTGCTCCTGCTCCGAAGCCTAGCGCGCTGGATTTGCGCCGCGTCCGCGCCGTCGGCGCCGGCGCCGACTCGCGGCCGGCACGAGCTCTCCATTGGCCGTGGTCGGCGGGGCGTAAACGCTCTCTCCGTCAGCCGGAACGGAGATTGGCCTCTCAGCCTCCCGGATTTCATTCGCTTGATGCGCCGCCCCTGTTAGTCCCAGCTCATCGCAACGGAACGTTACTTCAACATCTTGTTCGTCCAGGCGAACTGTTACCAGTTCCTTCAGCAGCTGCATCGAGATGACTCGGCCCATGCCACCAGGTGTTTCGATCGTCTGCCCGAGCTTCGGCATTACAGCTTTCATTTGCCGGTATTGATCGTTTTCATACGACAGGCAGCAGAGCAGCCGCCCGCACACTCCCGACACCTTCCCCGGGTTCAATGGAAGATCTTGATTTTTCGCCATACTCATCGAAATCTCAGGGAATACCGGCAGCCAGGACGAGCAACAAAGGGTTCTTCCGCACCGCCCGAGTCCGCCCAGGAGCCGAGCCTCGTCGCGAGGACCAGCCTGTCGCAGCTCGACGCGGCAGCCAAGGGAGCGTCCGGCCTCGCGGGCAAGGTCGCGCAGGACATCCGGGTCTGGTGCTCGCTCGCGGTCGTGAACCGAAAAGTGGAGGGTCAGCGTCGATCCGTCAAATCCGTAGTCGGCGGCAATTGGTTTGACGCTCAACCGGCGCTCCTGGGCGATCTTACGGAACGCCTTGATGGCGCCCGGCCCTTTTCGCCGTTGTGCCTCCATGCGGCGCACTTCGTCATCGCTCAATCGCCTCGAGACCGGGATCAGCTCACCCTGCAGCTGTGCCCTACGAACCTGGTGCGGTGCCAGCACGACCCGAGCCGCCTCTTCCCCGCGTCCGGTCGGCACCACGACCCAGTCGCCGACAAGCAGTTCCCCTTGGTCGGGTTGGAAGTAATAGATGCGACCAGAATCACGGAACCGGACGCCGACGACACACTCAGGGGGCGAAGCGTCGTCGAGACCTAGGATCGCGTCGCCCTCAGCGCAGCCGCACTGACCTATTTGCTCTCCCGATTCGAGCCGGCTCTTGAAGCGCTCCCGCGCCCGCGCTCGTGCCTCCTCGACAGACGCCGGCGGCGTCCACGGTCCGGTTACTGGTTCCGCAGCTCCAAATTCGGCCATGCCACCACCATTGCTTCGAGGGCCAATCGCGGCCGAACGTTCGCCTCTAAATCCGCAAGACACTGCAGGGCCGAGGTGATTGCGCGACTGAACGACAACGGCGACCGCACCGCACTCGACGGTTCTGGCCGATTCTCGCCAATCCGACCGCCCTCCTGGGCGGCGGCGATCATTTCGTCCCGAAGGAGCTGGATCGCGGCCTGGATAACTCCGATGACTTCCGGGCGGCGCTTGCTGAACTGGTCGCCGAGGGTAAACGCGGTAACCAACTGCTCATAACGCGGCGATGTGATCCACCGGGCCGCTGAGGCTCGTTCTTCCCGCCGAGCGTCCAGAAGCTTATAGTCTGCGACCGCGCACAACGCCCAAGCAGCGCAGCCTCTACTGAGCGTTGCGACTTCCGTCGCCAGCGCGTCGGCGACACCACGGCGCAGCAACGTTTCTCTCACAGCTGCCTGCGGGATCGGACGGAGCGTGATTTCCTGGCATCTCGATCGAACTGTCGCGAGAAGAACCTCCGGCTCGTCGGCGAGCAACATGAGCGTTACCACTGGGGGAGGGTCCTCCAGCGTTTTGAGCAAGGCTTGCTGTGCCGGTTCCAGCAGCGTCTCCGCATCGTCGACGATCAAGATGCGTCGGTCTGCTTCCAACGGAAAGAGCGATCCAGCCGATCGAAGCCGTCTTATGGTGTCGATGGTAAGGGTCGATGGGCGGCCTGGCTTATCGGATAGCACTGCCTGGGTCTCGAGACTGAACGTCTCGAGATCAGGGTGTGCTCCGCGCTGGACATTGCGACACGATCTGCACACCCCGCAGGGGACTGCTCGGTCCGGGCGTTCTGCATCCGTACAGCAAAGCGATTGCGCAAACGCCCGGGCAGTCGCCGACTTGCCAACCCCCGCGGGACCAGACAGCAGGTAGGCGT
>DASUQU010000235.1:0-7803 GCA_036280495.1 Thermomicrobiales bacterium
GCTAGCGCGCCGGTGCTGATCAGGCGCGTGCCGCGATCGAAATGATTGCGGCCCGTGGTTCGGTGTGGATTGGGACTCGTCCGCCGGGCGTAGGACCGTCACGGAGGGTAGGGCTACGCCATCGCTGGCGATGAAGGTCTACGACTATCAGTGGGCCACCTCGTTCGGCATGGACGCCGCAACTGCCGCGGTCGAGCTCGTGCGGGACGGCATCGACACCGTCCTGGTGCGGAACCAGATCGATCCCTTGCCGACGTCTGGGGTCGATCAGGAAGCCTATCTGGCATCTGGCTGTTCGATCTCGGTACACAAGGATCGCGCCTGGTCGGAAGCGCTACGCGCCGCTGGGCTGCGCGTCTACCAGACGACGGCGCCCTTCTTCGACCCCGAGTTGCTGCAGTCGTTTCCGGACGCGCGGCCGATCGATGCGAATGGCGGTCCCAACCTTGGGTTCGATTGGTATCTTGGTGTCTGTCCCACGCACGAGGGCTACCTCGAAGCCAAGATTGACCGACTGCAGCGAGTCGCCGTCGAGCTGGACCCAGATGGTCTCTTCCTGTCGTTCACGCGTTACCCGGGGTTCTGGGAGAACTGGGTTCCCGGCTACACCTTTATTAGTGCTGATCGCTACTGTTTCTGCCCGCGGTGTCGCGCCCGCTTCGCTGCGGACCTGGCGCTCCACCTCGCTCCCGGTGATGCCGCGACCCAGGCGCGGGTCATCCTGGAAGAGCACGGCGACAATTGGACTGCCTGGCGCAGCCGGCAGATCGTCGCGGTCATCGACCGCATCGCCGCCGCGGTTCGCGCCCAGCGCCCTGATGTCGAGATCATGCTCAACACCCTGGCATTTCCCGCCTCCGACTTCGAGGGGCTCGACGTGAGGCGGGAAATCGCGGCGCAGGATCTGGCGATGCTGCGTGGATCAGTAGACCGGTTCGAGTTGATGACTTATCTCCAGATCCTCGATTGTCCCAATGCGTGGCTGGAGTCGGTCGTCGCCGACGCCCGCCGTGCATTGCCCGACCGGCCGCTCTATTCCACGTTACAGGTTGCGCCGCTCTACACCGAGGGCATCCACGCCCGCAGGGGGCGGGCCCTGGATATCACCGCCGAGGAACTCGACCAGTCAGCGCGAGCGGTGCTCGCCGCCGGGGCGGATGGGCTGGTCTTCTACCACTGGACTGATTTGCTGGTCGATGAGGCCGCGGGCGGCCGCAAACGGGCCGTGTTGCGAGGACTTGCCGGTGCCTGACGCTACGCGACCCCGCCTTGGAGTGAGCTACTTCGGCAATCGCTACCCCCACCACGCACGGGACGATCTGCGAGCCATCGCATCCACCGGTGCCGGTTTCGTGGTCCACGTCATGTCTGAAGCCGATTTGCGCTGGAACCCCGGCACCATAGCGGACCTGGTGAGCATTGGCAATGACTACGGTCTTCAACCGTGGTTGATCCCCTGGGCGGTGGGTGGCATTTTCGGTGGCGAGTCAGCCAGCTACGCCGTCGGCGAGCATCCGGACGCCTGCCAGCGCGGCAGCGACGGCCATCATCTCCCAGCGCTCTGCCCCCGGCAGCCGGTGTTTCGCTCCTTGATCGAAGCCTGGCTCGACGCGGCCACCGCGGCCGGCGCAGAGGTCGTGCAATGGGATGAGCTGCACCTGGCTCTCCCCTATCGCGTCGGCGCGACCCCCTGGGCGTGTCGCTGCGACGCGTGTCAGGAGGCGTTTCGGCATCGCTTCGGCAAGGCGATGCCAGAGTCCGTCACTCCTGACGTCGAAGCGTTTCTCGACGATCTCATTGCCGACACGCTGGCCTGGATGGTCGAGACCGCTCGTGCACGCGGTCTCCAAAGCTCGATCGTATTGCTTGCCAACGAGAGCTACGACCCAGCACAGTGGCGATCTGCCGCCTCGCTACCTGGCGTTCGCTACTTCGGGACCACCGCTTTCTGGCTGTTCTACGGGGTCCCGGCGGACGAATTGGAGACGTATCTCTCGCTCTGGGCGGGACGCATCCTGGAGGCAACGACCGGGACCGATGCGGAGCCGATGGGCTGGGTGCAGGCATTCGACGTTCCGGCGGGCCGGGAATCCGAGGTCGAGCGGGCGATCCGAATTCTCCGCGACGCCGGCGTGACAACGAGCGCCGTCTGGTCGTACCTCGCCTGCGTCGCCATGTCTGGTCTGGCCCCTGAAGATCCGGCGGCGGTCTGGGCGGCGGTCGAGCGGGGATTCGCCCGGGTGGTCGGCCAAGTTGAGAGATGATGCACGCTGAAGTCTTCGCTGAAGCCGATAAGCGGGAAGGGCTCCCGTCGACCCTGCGGGCTCGCCACATCAGTAAGCGCTTTGGTGGCGTCGTGGCCCTCGACGACGTCTCGATCGACGTCGCGGCTGGACAGATCACGGGGCTGGTCGGCGACAACGGAGCGGGTAAATCGACGCTGATCCGGATCCTCAGCGCCGTGCTGGACCCGGATAGCGGCACGGTCGAGCTCGATGGCGCACCGGTTCATTTCACATCGCCAGCGGAAGCGAGAGCGGCTGGGATCGAGACGGTCTATCAAGATCTGGCGCTGGCCGGCAACATGCCGGTCTGGGCCAACATCTACCTCGGTCGCGAGCTGTTGCGGGGACTCAAACCGCTCAATGTTCTCGACAAGCGCCGGATGGCGGTCGAGGCGGAGGCGATGCTCTCCCGCTTCAGCCGCACGATGCCGCCCATTGACGCGCCGACCTCGCAGCTTTCCGGCGGTCAGCGCCAGGCGATTGCCATTGCCCGCGCCGCGGCCTGGGGATCGAAGGTGATCATCATGGATGAGCCGACTGCGGCGCTTGGCCCTGCGGAGACGCGCGCGGTCGAAGAGGTCATCGCCGGACTCCGGGATCGTGGCTTTGCGGTGCTGATCATCAGCCACAATCTCGAGCAGGTCTTCCGGCTGGTCGACCGCGTCTGGGTGCTTCGGCGAGGGCGAATGATTGGGGACCGCTGGCTGGCTACCTCCACGCCCGAGGAGATCGTGGGCATGATCACCGGTGCGACCGCGGTGGTACGAGGCCAGGGCGGCGCCGGGTGAGTGCCACGGCGCCGACGCTGACCACGTCAGTCGGTACCCGGGCGATGGATTTCCTCCGTCGCTACGGAATCGTGGTCGTCTTTGTGGCGCTGCTGGTCGTGTTGACGGCGACGTTACCGCAATTTCGTACCGCGGAGAACCTGCGCAATATTTTGCAGCAGAACGCAGTCATCGGCATCATCGCCTGCGCCATGACCTTCGCCATCATCTCGGGCGGGTTCGACCTGTCGGTCGGGGCCGGCGCAGCGCTGGCCAGCGTGGTCGGTGCCCGGCTGATGATCGAGGCAGGCATTCCCCTTGGCATCGCTGGTGCCCTGTTTGCGGGACTTGCGCTGGGATTGCTCAACGGCTTCTTGATCGCTTACGCCGGGGTCAATCCCTTCGTGGCGACGTTGGGAACGGCGACGGTCGTGCGCGGTCTCATCTACGTCAGCACCAACGCCACGCCCTTCTTTGGGGTGCCGATGAGCTTTACGGTGGTCGGCCTGGGGCGGACCGGGCCGCTACCGAACGCGACCTGGATCTTCCTGGCGGTTACCCTCACGCTCGCGTTCGTCCTGCATCAGACCCGGTTCGGGCACTATGTCTACGCCATCGGCGGCAACATCGTCGCCGCGGCCGAGATGGGGATCGACGTGCGCCGGGTGAAGCTGGCCGTCTACGCACTGGTCGGTGCCAGTGCGGCCGTGTCCGGGATCATCCTCACCGGACAGACAGCCAGCGGTCAGCCCCAGGCGGCGCTCAACTATGAGCTGGCGGCGATCACCGCCGTCATCGTCGGCGGCGCATCACTCGGGGGCGGCCGCGGCGGGATGGCCGGCACGATTCTCGGCGTCTTTCTGCTTGGACTCGTCTCGAACGCGCTCAACCTCTACGGAGTCTCCGCGTTCTGGCAGCCGGTCGCGACCGGAACTATCCTGGTCCTCGCCGTCGGCGTCGACAGCTACTCGCGACGAAGTGTCTTCGCCTGGCGCTGAGGCCGCGAAGACTTGGCCGCGACTCCCGTCGACGCGAACCCACAGGCCATCGCTGAGGCGGCGGGTGCCATCGCCGGTCCCCATCACGGCGGGAACGCCATACTCCCGCGCCACGATGGCCGAGTGCGACATCGCGGCCCCGGTATCGACGACAACCGCGGCGGCGCTGGTGAAGAGCGGCGTCCAGGACGGGTTCGTGTAGGGAGCAACCAGCACCTCTCCGGGACGGAGTGTGCCGAAGGCTGCTGGATCGCGCACGACGCGCACCGGACCCTCGGCCACCCCCGGGCTGCCAGGTGTGCCCTGGACCAGGAGGTCACCGCCAGGTTGTGGCCCGGACAGCGACGGGAGATCGATGAGTGAGGTGCCGGCCCGCTCCAGCTCGAGGCGTCGGTCCGCGCGCTGGCTCGCTGCGCGACGCAGCTGTTCGGCGCGGCTGGCCGAAGGAGGCCAGACCCCATTGATGCTCACCAGCTCGTCGAACCTGAGGTGGAAGACATCCTCCGCCGACTCCAGGATGCCGGTTTCAGCCAGGCGACGTCCCAGCTCCAAGAGCGTCCGCCGCAGAACCGGCATCGGCAACGTCATCGCAAAGTGCGTGTCCTCGCGTAGCGCAGAGAGGCGGCGCGCCTGGGTGATGAGATCGAGGATGAATCCGCGCAGTGGCGGCCAGCGCAGAGCGGGGTGCGCCAGCACCTCGTCGCGTGCCGTCATCCACGTCACAGAGTCAGGACGAGTGGTCGGTTCCGCTCGTGCCATCCCCTGCAGCATGCCGAGCACGATTTGCGGCGAGTCTTTCCAGGTAGGCTGCGAGACGAGCAGCGGCGAGCCGGTCTCACGATGGCCGTACGAGTCGAGAAAGGCCGCAAACCGTTCGAGGAACGCGCCGTGTCTCGTCTCCCGCCGCAGTGCGGACAGCAGGTGCTGAGAATCCAGGCTCGCGAAGAGCGACGCCAGCTCATCGTCATCGCGGATTTCGGCTGCGAGCGCCTCCAGGGAGCGGTTGGCCTCGAGCGTCTGGTTGTCGACGCCTGAGAGCAACGGCGCGAAGCGGTCCCGCATGTCGAGGACTATCAGGACGATCCAGAGCGCGGCCAGCGCCAGCGCACCCCGTGGGAAATAGCGGCGGCGGATCTCCATGATGGCGAGCGGCATCGCCATCGCCTCGCGGGCTGTGTCGAGCAGCTCGCTCCAGGTGAGCGCCCGCAGATCGCGCGATTCCAGTTCATAGACCGTCGATAGCAGTGCTGTCAGGATAGGGTCGTCCCGCCACTTGGCCGGATCGTAGCGTCGTGCCAGAGCGATGATCCGAGCTGGAGCCAGCAGAAGCTCCGGAGTCGGCTGGATTTCGGGAAAATCGGCGAGGCGCTCGACGACGCCGTCGTTTTCTATCCACAGCCGGGCAAACGACGGGATAAGTCCGCTCACCGGGAGCATCCGTGGCAGGGCATTAGCGACTGCGGGCAGCCAGGTGGTCATATCGAGTGGGTACGGGCGGACTTGCAGATAATCGCCGGCGAATCGCTGCGGTTGAAACTGGCGTAGTGTGGCGGGCGGCTGCGGCAACGCGGTAATTGGCCGCGATTGCAGGATGAAGAGCTTCCTGTCTGCCCAGGCCCACTCCACGTCCTGCGGTCGCGCGAAGTGTTTGGCGATGGAGGCGCCCATACGCGCGACTTGCAGCACCACGGCGTCGGACAGCACGGGTCCAGGAGCCGCCACCCCCACGACCTGCTCGACACCGTCGTCGGCCCGCTGCCGGACCTCCATCTCCCGTCGCCCTGGCTGCCGCTCTACGATCCGCCAGCGGTGGCGCGTGTTACGGAGGACGAAGAGGTCGGGTGTGACCAGGCCGCCGACCAGGGCCTCGCCCAGACCGGCGCTGGCCTCGATGATCGTCTCGTCCCGCGCCCCGGTAACTGGGTTCGCGGTGAACATCACGCCGGCCACGTCCGCAGCAACCATTCGCTGCACGACGACGGCCAGCTTCACCGTCGCCCGTGAGAGCCCATGCTGCTCGCGGTAGGAGACGGCTCGGTCGCTCCAGAGCGACGCCCAGCAACGGCGCACGGTGTTGAGCAATGCTAGTTCGCCGCTCACTCCCAGGAATGACTCCTGCTGGCCGGCGAATGCCGCCTCCGGCAAGTCCTCCGCGGTCGCGCTGGAGCGCACGGCAACGGACCCTCCGCCCAGCCGCCGGTAGCCCTCGAGGATGGCCTGTTCCAGTGCCGGAGGAATCGTCGCCTGGGCGAACCCGGCACGAACCGCGGTGACACCGAGATCCAATGCTTTGTCAATATCGAGCTGCAGGTTGTTGCTTTTCACGACAAGGTCGTAAGCGGTCGTGGTGATCACGAATCCCGCAGGGACTGGAAACCCCGCTCGCAACAACTCGCCCAGGTTGGCGGCTTTGCCGCCGCCCTGGTTCAGATCCCGGGCGTCGAGTTGAGCTAGATCGACGATCAAGAGTCCGTCTTCACCCGGCTTCATGGAATCACCTCCTCGAGGAGATGACGAAGTCACTCGTGGTTTCGTGACCGACGCTGTTGTCCAGCCGCGATCATTGCGTGAGCGGGGCGCTGCCCTCCATTTGCAAACCGGCGCTGAGTGCCTCGGCGGGAGCCGATTCATCGGGAGTATCTGCCTCTGCTGATTGCCGCCGTATGGTCCGTAGTGCAACCTCTTTCAGGAAGAGCGCCACCACGAACGCGACCGCCACCACCGGCACGCCAACACGGACGAAGGTCTTTTTCACGATGGTCGTCAGTCAGATGTGGTGATCGAACATCGGTACGCCGTACTTAGAATAGGACGGCCGGCTGGCGACGACGATCGCGGATCTTGTCCTCGATCGGATAGGCACTCGTGAGCCACGCCAAAGCACCGGTGACGCCAGCGGTCTCCGGGGGTTCCCCCGACAGCCTCCCGGGGGGCGCGACGACGTCGATTGACGACGCGGCGGCGAATGCCTACCATCGCCACCCCGGACATGATGAATGTTTGCGCACGGCGACTCGGCCGCTGCCCCGATCAACGGCGAGGTCGATGACAGACGAGACTTCACCCCGAACGGTGGTCTTCTTCCCGGAGGGCGCCTTCGGGCCGACCAACAACTGCGTGGGGATCGCCAATGTGCTGCGCCAGCGTGGCCACCGGGTGGTCTTCGTGGTCGAGGAGTCTTTCGCCGGGACGCTGGCTGCCAAAGGGTTCGAGGAGCGGCTCATGCGCTTGCAGGCGCCGCCCGAGGTGCCGGAAGAGCCAGGTCAGTTCTGGAAGGACTTCATCCGCGACACGGCGCCCCATTTCCGCAAGTCGACGACGGAGCAGCTCGAATCGCTGATCCTCCCCATCTGGGAGCAGCTGGTTTCGGGGGCCATCTACGTCGAAGAGCGCCTGGGGGAGATCTTTTCCGATGTTCAGCCTGACGTCATCGTCCAGGATAACGTCGTCGCCTTTCCGGCTGTGCTCGCCGCTGGCGTGCCCTGGGTCCGGATCGTCTCCTGCAACCCCCTGGAGTTTCCAGACACCTCACTCCCGCCGGCCTTCTCCGGGTTGCCCACCTCGGATCAGTCTGACTGGGCCACATTTCGGCAGACATACACCCGGCTCCACGCCGATCTGCACCGTACGTTCGACGACTTCGTGCAGGCGCGCGGCTGCCCGGCGCTGCCGGACGACGGGTTCATGATCGACTCTCCCTATCTCACGCTCTACGTTTACCCCGAGGAAGCCGACTACGCGCGGGAGACGAGC
>DASUQU010000236.1:0-7237 GCA_036280495.1 Thermomicrobiales bacterium
CCGATGCTATTATTTGTGCTGGAACCAAGCCTTCCGCGGAACGTGGGACCACAACCCGCGTTCTTTTGTGTTCAAAGGCCGCCATGCGGCCGCAGGGTGGCCGTTCCAGCGCCCTGGGCCAGGGGCCAGACCACGTTTCCCACTGACCGTGTCAACTGAGCCCATGAGGCGCTCCGGCGCCGCGACGTTGCGGTCGCCATCCCGCCACCGGGCCGCCCATCTGCCGGCGCCCCAGGAAAGGAGCATTGCGGGCATGAAGAGCGACTTTTACACGGCGATCGCCCAGATTGCCGCCGAGCGGGGAATCCCCAAAGAGGCGGTGCTCTCCTCGGTCGAACATGCTCTGAAAAGTGTCTACAAGAAGATGGCGAACACCGAGGAGGAAGTCGCCGTCGATGTCGACCAGACCACCGGCGCGATGCGCATCTTTGCCGTCAAAGAGGTGGTCGCCGAGGTCGAGGATCCCTTGAGCCAAATATCGCTGGCCGAGGCGATGACGTACGCGCCCAACCCGCACGTCGGCGACGAGATCCGCATCGAGCGCACCCCTGAGAACTTCGGTCGCATCGCCGCGCAGACCGTGAAGCAGGTCGTCCTGCAGCGCATCCGGGACTACGAGCGCGATTCGGTCTACGAGGAGTTTCACGACAAGCAGGGCGAGGTGCTGAACGGCATCGTGCAGCGCGCCGATCCACGGGCCGTCATCGTCGAGCTGGGGAAGGCCGAGGCGGTCATGCCGGCTCGCGAGCAGGTGCCGAACGAGCGGTACCGGCCCGGCCAGCGGGTCAAAGTGCTCCTGGTCGAGGTGAACAAGGACCAGCGCGGTCCGCAGTTGATCGTCTCCCGCTCCCATCCCGGGTTGATTCGCCGTCTCTTCGAGCAGGAGGTCCCGGAAATCTTCTCCGGTGCGGTCGAGATCATGGAGGTCGCCCGCGAGCCGGGTCTCCGCTCCAAGGTTGCCGTCGCCGCGCGGCAGGAGAAGGTCGATCCCGTCGGCGCCTGCGTCGGCGTGCGCGGGGTACGGATCCAGAACATTGTCAACGAGCTCTACGGCGAGAAGATCGACGTCATCGAGTGGTCCGCCGACACAGCGCAGTTCATCGCCAACGCCCTATCGCCGGCCAAGCCGTCGTCGGTGACGTTGGACGAGCTGAACAAGGTCGCCACGGTCATCGTCCCGACCGATCAGATGTCGCTCGCGATCGGCAAAGAAGGGCAGAACGCCCGCCTTGCCTACAAGTTGACCGGCTGGCGCATCGACATCAAGGATCCGGCCGCGCTGCAAGAGATGGACGAGGAGCTGCTGCGGCAGGCGCGGGCAGCCATGGCCGAATCGCAGAGCGACGACTTCTCCTGGCAGGGACGCCAACCACGCCTGGTCCGCGCCGACGGCACTATCGCGGTTCGCGACAAGACGTTCGGTCCACTCGCTTCCGATCTCGTCGGCATGAGCGTCGACGTCGATTTGGCCGGGAAAGCGCTGGAAGTCTTCTACAACCGCGAGCTGCGCCACCGCTTCGATTTCGAGAGCGGCGAACCGTTGTCGCTCGAGGATGAGCCAGTGGCGGTCGCAGCGGCGGCCAAGGGGGTGTAGCGGGTGAGCGCAGCGGCGCCCTCCGCACGGAAGCGCAAGGGTCCCCGCCCGAAGCACGTCCCGCAGCGGATGTGTATCGCCTGCCGCGGGCACGACGCCAAGCGGGGGTTGTACCGCATCGTGCGCAGTCCGGAAGGAACGGTGGAGCCCGATCCCACCGGGCGCCGCAACGGACGAGGTGCCTACCTCTGTGGACAGGGCGCCTGTTGGGAGAAAGCGCTCGCCTCCGGCTTATTGGCCCGAGCATTGAATGTAGAGATCGATACGAAGACCCTCGACCGATTGCGCCGCTACGCGGCCACATTGCCTCTGGAAACCTCGACGGCCGCGGGCACGGCGCCGATATTGGCAGGGACAGAAGGAGAACGACACTAATGGCAAGTACCTATCAAGGCCGGCGTCCAGCCGGATCCAGGCGTCCCGGCGGCAGCGGAAAGGGTGGTCGCGGCAAAGGTGGCCGGGGCGGCGCCCGCACCGTCGCCGTGCGGCGCAGCGCGCCGATCGTGCGCGAACCGGTCACCTTGCCCTCGGTGCTCACCCTCGGCGAACTGGCCGAGCGGCTGGAGACCACCGGGGTCGAAGTCATCAAGGAGCTGATGAAGCTTGGCATGATGGCGACGATCAACCAGCAGGTCGACTACGCCACTGCCGCTCGCGTGGCGCAGGCGCTCGGCTGGGAGACCAACCCGGAGGAGTCGGATCTCTCCGGTGAAGGCGACAACTTCGAAACCCGTCGCACCGAGGCTGAGCTCGATCCTGACGCCCGGGCACGGCCGCCGGTCGTCACCATCATGGGGCACGTCGACCACGGCAAGACCAAGCTGCTCGACGCAATTCGCTCCGCCAATGTGGCGGAGGGAGAGGCCGGTGGCATTACCCAGCACATCGGCGCCTACCAGGTCGACGCTCACGGGCGCAAGATTACCTTCCTCGATACTCCCGGTCACGAGGCATTCACCGCCATGCGTGCTCGCGGGGCGCAGGCGACCGACGTTGCGGTCCTGGTGGTAGCCGCCGACGACGGCGTGATGCCGACGACGCGGGAAGCGGTGGCACACATCAAGTCGGCCCAGGTGCCGATGGTGGTGGCGGTCAACAAAATCGATCTCCCGACGGCCAACCCGGACCGCGTCAAGCAGCAGCTCTCCGAATTGGAGGTCATGCCCGAGGAGTGGGGCGGTGACGTCCCCTTCGTCGAGGTTTCCGCACTAGAGAAGCTCGGTCTCGACGACCTGATGGAGGTCATCACGCTCGTCGCCGACGTGCACGAGCTGAAAGCCAATCCACTCAAGCCCGCTTCCGGTGTGGTGGTCGAGGCCAGGATCGACCGCACCCGTGGCCCGGTGGCGACACTTCTGGTCCAAAGCGGCACCCTCAACCCGCGCGACGTGGTCGTGGCGGGCGGGACCTGGGGCCGGGTGAAGGCCATGTTTGACGACCGCGGTCGCAAGATTCGCCGCGCCGAGCCGAGCATGCCCGTCGAAATCCTGGGTCTGCTCGAAGCACCGCAGGCCGGCGACCAGTTCATGGTCTTCACCGATGAGAAGCTGGCCCGCGAGGTTGCCGAGCGGCGTACCGCCGAGCGCCGCGCCGAGTCGCTGTCCGCTGACCGCTCGTTCAAGCTGACCGAATTTTCGAAGGAGATCAGCGAAGGAGGGGTGGCCGAGCTGCGCGTGATCCTGAAGGCGGACGTCTCCGGATCGCTGGGGGCCATCCAGACGGCGTTGCTCAAGCTCAACGAGGAGGTCCCGGACGGGGTCCAGCTCAGCATCACCTACGCCGGCACCGGGGCCATCGGCGAGTCGGACGTCAGCCTGGCCACCGCGACCCACTCGATCATCATCGGCTTCAACGTGCGGCCCGACGTCGCCGCCAAGCGGGCGGCTGACGCCTCTGGTGTCGATATCCGCTTCTACAACATCATCTACAACCTGCTGGACGAGGTGAAGGCGGCCATGACCGGCCTCCTGGCGCCCGTCTTCCAGGATGTGACCGACGGCTACGCGGAAGTGCGCGAGACCTTCAAGCTGCCGGGCGGCGACGTGGTTGCCGGGCTCTACGTGCTCGACGGCCGGATCACTCGCAACAGCCGCACCCGGGTGCTGCGCAGCGGCACCGTGGTCCACGAGGGGCCAGTGAAGTCCCTCAAGCGCTTCAAGGACGATGTCCGTGAAGTGGCGGCGGGCTACGAGTGTGGCCTGGGCCTGGATGGCTTTAACGATCTCCAGGTCGGCGATCAGATCGAGTTCTTCCACCGCGAAGAGGTAGCGCGAACGTAGTCGGTAAGACGGCAAGTCGGTCAGTCGGTAAGCAGGCGCGATCAGAGCTCTTGACTTACCGGCTTACCGACTCTCCGACTCTCCGACTTCCGGAGTTCACCATGACCCGGCGCACGCAACAGATGAGCGAGTTCCTCCGAGAGGAGGTCGTCGACATCATCCGCTCTGAGATCGACGATCCGCGGCTCGGGTTCTGGACCATTACCCGCGTCGAAGTCCTCCCCGATCTGCGCTCGGCGCGGATCTACGTCTCGGTCCTTGGCACCGATGGCGAACGCAAGGAGACCATCACAGCGCTGCGCGGTGCGGCCGGGTTCATCCGCGGTCATCTCAAGCCGCGCATGCGCACGCGTATCATTCCTGACCTCGATTTCCGGGACGACCGCTCGATGGAGCACGCCGAAGAGATCGACCGGACCCTACGACAGCTGAAGCGAGAAGGCGAGAGGTCGAGCAGTCGCGAAGGACAGATTCACTCCTCGACTTCTCGCCTCCACGACTCCTCGACTCCGAAGGAAACGGCGTGAACGACTCCTGGGCCATCGATCCTGCCGACGCCGAGGCGGCGCTCGTCCTGCTGCGTGGCGCCAAGACCGTGTTGATGCCGATGCACCAGAACGTCGATGCCGATGGCATGTCGTCTCCGCTGGCGATGCGGCTCGCGCTCTCGGAGTATGGCGTCGACGCCTACCCACTCGTCACCGATGGCGATTTCCCGTCGAATCTGCGCTTCCTGCCAGGAGTGGAGTCGGTTCTAGTCTACGGCCGGGACGAGTTGCCCGCGTATGACATGCTCTGCTTGATCGACTGCGCGGACCGCAGGCGACTCGGCAATTTCGCCAAGGACGATTCCTCCCGTCTCAGTGGGAACCTCCCCATCGTCAATATCGACCACCACATCACCAACGACCGCTTCGGGGACGTCAACATCGTCGAGCCGGAAGCGTCATCATCGGCGGAGATCGTGGCCGAGGTGTTGAAACTCTGGCGAACCGAGATGACTCCAGATATGGCCCGCAACCTGCTGGCCGGCATCTACGGCGACACTCTCGGCTTGCGCACTCCGTCCACGACGCCCCATACCATCCGCACCGTTGCCGAGCTTGTCGAGTGCGGGGCAGAGCTGGAGCCGGTCGTCGACCAGCTCTTCCGGCTGAAGCCGCGCTCCACGATCTGTCTCTGGGAACACGCCCTGCACAATATCCAGTGGAACGGCCCGATCATCTGGACCGAGATGACCCGCGAAGGCTTCCGGCATTGCGGCGCCGAGATGGTCGAGGCGGAGGGGATCGTCAACTTCCTGTCCGGAACCCAGGGCTCTCGCGTGGCTGTGATCCTCTATCAGGACGAGGACGAACGAGGCTGGCGCGTCAGCTTGCGCGGTCTGGAGAAGGATCTCGACGTGGCCGCCATCGCCGCCGAGTTTGGCGGTGGCGGCCACCCGCGCGCCGCGGGTGCTCACCTGGAGGGCGGCGAGGCTGAGAAGCAGGCCTTCATCGCGAAGGTCGCCGAGCTGGTTGCCGCTATCCCCGAGCCGGACACCGTCGCTGTAGGGGGATAGGGGTGAGCGAAGTTTCCCCCTCCCTCCACGGCTACCTCGTCATCGACAAGCCCGCCGGCTGGACCAGCTTCGACGTCGTCGCCCGCGCCCGTCGCCTCCTGGGTGAAAAGAAGATCGGCCATGCCGGTACCCTCGATCCAGCCGCTACCGGGGTGCTGCCGCTTGCGGTTGGTATGGCCACAAAGACGCTGGAATTCCTCAACGACGCCTCCAAAACGTACCTGGCCGAAGTGACCTTCGGCGTCGAAACCGACAGCCACGATATCGAGGGCCGCGTCACCCGTGTCGCAGGGACCACGGAGATGACCGCTGACGCTATCGAGGGGGCACTGGCGCGCTTTCGCGGCCCCGGAGAGCAAGTGCCGCCGATGCACGCCGCGATCAAAGTCGCTGGACAGAAGCTCTACGATCTGGCGCGCCGTGGTGAAGAGATCCCTCGCTCCCCACGACCCGTGACGTTCTCCTGCCTGGAGATGTTGGAATGGGATCCTCCCGTCGCGACCCTGCTCGTCGATTGCTCGAAAGGGACGTACATCCGGGCTCTCGCGCGGGATCTCGGCGCGGCGCTGGGGACCGGGGCATACCTCTCCAATCTCGTCCGGCTCCGCGCGGGTCCGTTCCACCTTTGCCAGGCAATCACCATCGACGAGCTAACCCGGATCGAGCTTCCCTGGGCCTGGCCCTGGGTGGCAGTGCATCCCGATATTGTCGTGCAGGAATGGCCAGCGCTCATCCTCGATGAGTATGACGCGCGCCACTGGCGGCAGGGCTCACCAATCCCCTCTGAGCGCTATGTCTCAGGTCCCATCCGGGTCTATGACGCCGCGGGTGAGTGGCTTGGCACCGGCGACGCAACTCCTGACGGCTCTGGCTGGCGGCCGCGCAAGGTCGTCACCGAGGCGAGGAACGCGGCGTGAGCGAGTCCCGAGGGAACCCCGCCCCGATAGCCGCGGAGGATCTAGCGCCCGGCGAGCGCGTCGTCACCGTCGGCACCTTCGATGGCGTCCACCGCGGTCATCGCCGCCTGCTCGAGCAAGCCGTGCAGCGGGGTCAGGAGCTCGATCTCCCCGTCACCGGCGTGACCTTCGAGCCGGTTCCCGCGGCGGTGCTCCGACCCGAGGCATTCTCCGGCCGCATCTCCACGCCCGACGAGAAGCTGGAGCAGCTGTCCGAGGCCGGTCTCGACGAGATCGTCGTCGTCCCCTTCACCCGGGAGCTCTCGCACTGGTCGCCCGAGGACTTCATGGCCTGGCTGAAGGAGAAAACCGGGCTGCGCGAGCTGTGGGTCGGCGAGGGGTTTGCACTGGGGAAAGACCGCGCGGGAACGGTCGAGCGCCTGGCGCAGATCGGCGCCGACCTCGGATTTCGCGTGGTCGCCGTGCCCCGGCTGACGAACGGTGAAGAGACCGTCTCCTCCTCCCGCGTCCGGACCGCGGTGATGAACGGTGACGTCGCCACCGCGCGGCGTCTGTTGGGACGTCCATTCCGCGTGGCCGGGGAGGTCATCCACGGTCAGCACCTGGGACGCGAGATTGGATTCCCAACCGCCAACGTCGTCCCGCCCGACGGGCTGGCGCCGCTGGCTGACGGTATCTACGCCGCGTGGGCCTGGCTGCCGGGCGACGAAACATTCCGACCCGCCGTCGCCTACGTCGGTAGCCGGCCAACCGTCGACGGCGGCGAGCGGATGGTCGAAACGCACCTGCTCGATTTCGAAGGCGACCTCTACGGCCAGACTCTTGCCACCGATCTTCTGGAGCGCATTCGCCCGGACGCCCGCTTCGACTCCCTCGATGCCCTCAT
>DASUQU010000237.1:0-3592 GCA_036280495.1 Thermomicrobiales bacterium
AGATAGACCATCGAGCGCGAAGGGCCGGATAGAACCGAAAGGGTCCGGGACATAGGCGAGACCAGCATTCCGAGGAGCCGCGCCTGCAGCTCCTCTCGCGACGGCAGCGTGGCGATCGCCTCGACGTCCGCGGCGGTGACGGTGCGAGCACCCATCACACCGCCTTTCACCGAGAGAATCCGTGACGTGCGGACGAAGTCGCTGACCGCCTTCGCGGTCTGGACGGCGTCTTCGAAAGAGAAGACCAGCGCCGACGGGCCCTCGAGCAACGGATCGAGTCCGACCACGCCCGCGTTGCCAGCCGCGATGCGTGTCAGCGTGTTCTTGGCGATGTGGATCTCAGCCCCAGACGGGCGCAGATTACCGCGCAACATCTGTAGGTCCGTAACCTTGAGCCCGCGGTAATCAGTCACGATGACCAGGTTCGCGCGCGATAGCTGATCGGACAGCACGTCGATTGTTTTCGCCTTTTGGCGAGTTGGCATCGAAGTTCACCTCCTTCCTCACTGGCGCTTTCGCCAACGAAACGGCCCCGGGTCAGAGCGACCCGGGGCGCAGGAAGGCACTGTTCGCCTCGCCGTGAGCACTTCCGGGCCTCGGTCGGACATTAAGCGGTGAGATCACCGCACCGACGGTCTTCGGCCGGGACTGATCGTTGGTGTTGTCGAGCCGATTCCCTAGGCCGCGGCCTGACCTGCCGCCGCCACCGTGGCCGGGACATCCAGATGAATGCCGGGGGACATCGTGCTCTTAACGGTCAGTGTACGCAGGTAGACCCCTTTGGCGCCAGTTGGCTTCGCTCGCTGCAGTGCATCGACGAACGCGAAAAGGTTCCCCCGGATCTGGTCTTCGGTAAAGCTCTTTCGCCCGATACCGAGGTGGACGATGCCGGTGCGGTCGTTGCGGAACTCGACCCGACCGCCCTTGAGGTCTCCGAGAACTCCGGGAAGATCGTTCACATCGCGCACGACTGTCCCGGAGCGCGGATTCGGCATGAGACCACGGCGACCCAGGATGCGGCCGAGTCCACCGACCTTGCCCATCTGGTCGGCCATGGCTATCGCGGCGTCGAATTCCAGCCAGCCGCCCTGAATCTGCTGGACGAGATCGTCGACACCGACATAGTCGGCTCCGGCCTCTCGTGCTACCCGCTCCGCTTCACCGGCTGCGAATACAAGGACCCGGACCGTTTTCCCTGTGCCATAAGGAAGCACGACCGTGGAACGAACTGTCTGGTCGGCTTGGCGCGGATCGATGCCCAGCCGGGCGTGGACTTCGATCGTCTCATCGAAGTTGGCGAATGAAATATCTCGCAGCAAGCTCACCGCTTCATCGGGGGCGTAGAGCCTCTCGGATTCGATCTTCATGCCCGCCTCGAGGTATTTCTTACCGTGCTTCGGCATCTTTATCCTCCCGTGGTCCTACCGGGGCCCAAACCCCTCCCACTCGCGTACTCGAGCGAAAATCGTTCTAAGCTACGATCTCAATACCCATACTGCGCGCTGTGCCCTCGACCTGCTTGATGGCGCCGTCCAGGTCCACGGCATTCAGGTCACGCATTTTGACTTCGGCGATCTCTCGAATTTGATCTCCGGTGACCCTACCGACAGATTCCGTATTCGGCCGGCCAGAGCCCTTTTCGACTCCTGCCGCGCGGCGCAGCAGGTCGGCCGCCGGCGGTGTCTTGGTGACAAACGAGAAGGAGCGATCCTCATAAACCGTGATCAAGACTGGCACAATCTGGCCGGCCATGGATTGGGTCCGCTCGTTGTACTGCTTGCAGAACTCCATGATCGCGACGCCATGTTGACCCAAGGCAGGGCCAACCGGCGGCGCCGGGGTTGCCTTACCGGCTGGAATCTGCAGTTTGACGTATCCCCTCACACGCTTTGCCACGGTTCTGATTCTCCTCGCATGTTGACCTTGGCGGAGCAGAAGATTCCAAGTTAGCTCGGTTTCGCTGCGCCCTTACGATTCCCGCTCGGCCTGTAGAAAATCGAGCTCCACCGGCGTCTCCCGTCCGAAGAACGAGACGAGTACGCGGATCTTGCCCTTTTCCTGGCTGATCTCGTCAATTTCTCCCCGGAAGTCGGCGAACGGACCGTCGGTGATGCGTACCGTATCGCCAACCTGGAACGAGATCTTGACCCGCGGCGCCTCGGCGGTCATGCCCTTGATGATGCTTTGCACCTCTGATTCCGGCAGAGGAACCGGCACATTGTTGATGTTGACGAAGCCCGTCACACCTGGGGTGTTGCGCAGGGCATACCAGGTGTCGTCATCCATCTCCATCCGCACGAGCACATAGCCGGGGAACACTTTCTTCTGCACGGTGTGCCGTTGCCCGGAGCGAATCTCGATTTCATCCTGCGTGGGAACGACGATCTCGTAGACTCGATCAGTCAGATCGAGTGCCTCTATGCGGGTCTCAATAGACTTCTTGACTTTGTTTTCGTACCCGGAATAGGTATGCAGGACAAACCACTGACCTTCGAGCGGCTGGCTGGCCTCTCCGGCCTCATTGGTACGCTTCGCGATCAGTCGCTCACGAAGTGACATTCGCGACATATCAGTCACCTCCTCGCACGAGGGGACGCCGGGCTGTGCATCAGATCAATGCAAACAATTGCTGCAGTACCCAGTCGAGACCGCCCAACACCGCGCCGAGGACCGCTGAGATGCCAATCACCACCAACGTCAAGTTCTTCGTCGTTTCTTTGTCGGGCCATGTGACCTTCTTCAGCTCGGCAACCGTGTCGAACCATTGTTTCTTGAGTTGGTCGATCCTGGAGCCATAGGCGCTCCGTTCGGAATCTGCCTGTCGCTCCCGCTCAACTGTTGGCTTCGGTGGTCGCGCCGCTTCAGCGCGGCTCGGCGCGGGTGCGCCGCGCGGTTTGGCGACTGACGGGGGTTGACTGCTCATCTCGTGTCGCCCTCTCCGGGCCGAATCCCGGTTTCGGTTCACTAAACATTTTTGGGGGCGTCCCACCGTGGCGACGCCCCCTTGCCTCCGCTCCACTCCCTGGCAGGGCCGACAGGACTCGAACCTGCAACCTGCGGTTTTGGAGACCGCTGCTCTACCAATTGAGCTACAGCCCTAGGTCGCGGCGCGAAGCGAATCGTCTCCCAGCACTAGCGCGTCTCGCGATGCAAGTGGTGCGCGCGGCAGCGAGGGCAGAATTTCTTCAGCTCAAGCCGGGCCGGATCGTTACGACGGTTCTTCTCACTCGTGTAGTTCCGCTCGCGGCACTCGGTGCACTCGAGCGTGATTACAATCCGATCGGCCTTACCCTTTTTTGCCATTCTCGTCTGTCCTCAAAAAGCCCGCGCTAGACAACGCTAGTTCAAGATGCGCGCCGTTTGGCACCCGTAAGGCGGGCGCCAAACGAGGATGATACCACTAGTGCCCTACTCGGTAATCGAGGTCACGACGCCGGCGCCGACGGTGCGGCCGCCCTCGCGGATGGCGAAGCGCAAGCCCTCCTCGATGGCCACCGGGGTGATCAGTTCCACCCCCATCTGCACGTTGTCACCCGGCATCACCATCTCGGTGTTCTCCGGCAGCGTAATGGCCCCGGTCACATCCGTGGTG
>DASUQU010000238.1:0-8736 GCA_036280495.1 Thermomicrobiales bacterium
GGAGTGCGCTGAGCCGACCACTCACGCGGGTCGGGCAAATTCAACAGACTTTTTATCAGCCGGCAGAGCGTCGCAACAGCGGACCGGATTGAGGCATTCCTCTCAGGTGTATACTCGGATGTGTTGCACGGACAGAGTGTCCGTGCACCAGGCAGCTGTGCCTCTCCTGTCTATCGGCCTGTGGGCCCCTGGAACTTATGGCCACGACGATTCGAACGCGCCGGACGCCCAACCGGACCTCGCTAAGCAACAGGCACAATAAGCTTCCGGTGATATATCGCCTGGCCGCGATGTGGGCAGCCATGCGCTCGTCGCTACCAGAGATTGTCGGCACTCCTCGATTTCGGCGTGAACTGCTTGGCGTGGCTCTCGTGCTCTTGGCACTCCTGAGCGCGTATGTCATCGGTCGCGGCGGCGACGAAGGCCGGCTCGTCGCGTGGTGGGGGAACCGCCTCGACCGCTCACTCGGTCAAGCCGCATTCCTGGTCCCGGTACTCATAGCTCTGGCCGCTCTGCGGGCATTCGGCGGCCAATCCGGTCGAGTGCTGGAGGCACGTCATTACCTCGGCGGTTTCGCTTTTTCCGTTGCCGTAGTCGGTCTACTCCAACTTGGCGCCCGCTCCGTGGCGGAGCCGGCAGGCGGAGCGTTGGGAAGCGCGGTCGCGACGCTTGCTGTGCGTGGTTTAGGGCCGTTCGGTGCCGGACTCGCCCTATTTGCCGCGGGAGTTCTCGCAATCTTCCTGCTGGCCGGCAGCGACTTCCAGACATTCAGTAAAGACGTGCTGGCGCTGTTAGAAGCAATCTGGCGGGTCGTCACCGCTGTCGTAGCGGCAATCGGTACCGTCGAAGGAAAGATTCGACGTTTCGGCGCCTCGTTGGGATCGCATCGCGACGCTGATAGCTCGAACAGCCGGGGAAACGTCGCGGCACCAGTTCCGGAGGTCGCACAGAGGATAGGCAAGTCCGAGGCTCGGCCCCCTTCTTTGCGGGCCCAGATTCCAGAGGACTTGGGACCTCCGGTGATCAACGTGCCCACACGCACCGAGCCATCGACCCCGGTCCCCGTTTCACCTCGATCTCCGTCGCCGCCTAATATCCAGAACGCGCCCGCTCGACCCTTGCCGCTCCCCGATATCTCGCTTTTGTCCTACTACGATGATGTAGCGCCTGATACGGCGAGCTTGCACGCCAAGGCCCGGCTGATCGAAGAGACGCTTTTGAGCTTCAAGGTCGAGGCCAAGGTTCGGGAGATTAACCCGGGTCCAGCCGTGACCCAGTTCGCGCTGGAACCGGGAAATGGAGTGAAGGTTAGGCGAATCACAGAGTTGCAGAGTGACCTCGCACTCGCCCTAGCCGCACCGAGCATTCGCATCGAAGCGCCAATCCCAGGGTTCGCCAGGGTTGGTCTCGAGATACCGAATGCCCAGATCGCTACTGTCGGTCTTCGCGAAACGCTTGAGTCACCGTCGTTCAGCAAGGGAAAGCAAAAGCTTCCCATTCCGCTTGGTCGGGACGTCAACGGCCGATACGTAATCGGCGACCTGACGCGGATGCCACATCTCCTGATCGCGGGCGCAACTGGGGCTGGCAAGAGCGTCTGTCTCAACGCGATCATTTCCACGTTTCTCTCGACGCGATCACCCGACGACCTCAAACTCCTCATGATTGATCCCAAGATGGTCGAGTTGACCGGCTACAACGGTGTGCCCCATCTCCAGGCTCCCGTAGTGACCGAGATGGATAAGGTCGTAGGGGCGTTACGGCTTACGCTGCGGGAAATGGAGCGCCGGTACACGATTTTTTCAAAACTCGGTGTCCGCAACCTCGACGGTTACCGCATGAAGATTGCAGACGAAGCCGGTGCGGAGCAACTCCCCTATCTGGTGGTAATCATTGATGAGTTAGCCGACTTGATGATGACGGCCCCGGATGAAGTGGAAACGCTGCTCGTTCGGCTGGCCCAGATGGCGCGGGCAACAGGTATCCATCTGATTATTGCGACGCAGCGACCCTCGGTCGACGTACTGACCGGCCTGATCAAGGCGAATATCCCCTCTCGCATTGCATTCGCAGTTTCGTCACTGACCGACAGCCGTGTGATTCTGGATATGCCCGGTGCGGAGCGGTTGCTGGGCAGCGGCGACATGCTTTTCTTGCCTCCGGATGCGGCGAAGCCGCAACGAATCCAGGGCGCTTTCATCGAAGATCGCGATGTCCATCTGATCGTTCAGCATTGGTATCGAGTGGCCCCTGTCCCGCGCTATGCCGCCGAGTGGCTTGACCTTCCAGCTGCAGGCGGGAATGGCGATGATGATCTCGACGCGGAAGACGATCCGCTATTTGAGCAAGCACTCTCGATCGTGCGCCAGCAGGGCACTGCATCTGCCTCCATGCTGCAGCGCCGCCTACGGGTTGGTTACAACCGAGCCGCCCGGCTAATAGAACGAATGGAAGGAGAGGGCATCATTGGCCCGGCCGACGGCATTCGCGGTCGGCCCGTGCTCGTCACAGAGGAATGATCCGGTGTCCGTACAGTGCGTACGTTCAATGGCGCCGTGCTAGACTCACGATCGGCACACCGACATGCGTGTAGGTAAAAGCGCTCCTCAGAGGTATTGGCATCAATGTCGCTTGCACATGGCCCCGCTACAGCCCAGCCCGTCGCCCGTTTGATCAATGAACTTGCGCGTTTGCCAGGGATCGGTCCCAAGACAGCGTCTCGGCTGGCGTACTATCTTCTTCGCGCATCCCGCGATGAGGCGGTCTCGCTTGCCGAGGCGATCCTCGACGTCAAAGAGCGGGTGCGCCTCTGTTCCATATGCTTCAACACGACCGAATCGGACCCATGCGCAATCTGCGCGGATTCCAACCGCGATCGGACAGTTTGCGTGGTAGAGGAACCTCTCGACGTGCTTGCCCTCGAACGGACCGGTCAATTCAAAGGGCGCTATCACGTTCTCCATGGGGCAGTCTCGCCGGTCGAAGGCATCGGACCTGATCAACTCAAAATTCGCGAGCTCATAGATCGAGTCGAACGCGAGCGGCCGGATGAAGTCATTGTCGCTACGAACCTCGATTTGCCGGGGGAAGCAACCGCGGCGTACTTGCATCGACTGCTTGCCCCACTCGGTGTCACGGTTTCCCGGCCCGCGAGCGGACTTCCCGCTGGCGGCGATCTGGAGTACGCCGACGAGGTGACTTTGGGGCGAGCGCTCGTCGGTCGCCGCGTGCTCTAGGAGCGGGAACGCGTTGATTTCATGCGGTAGTCGAGGAAGGTTTGCGATGGCGAGTGCTATAATCCAGGGGAATGGCGACGCTTAGTCTCGCTCCTGTTCGTGCTCACGCTGCCACTCCCGACGGGCTGAACGCCGCCCTTGTTTCTGGCCGCTCCGGATCTACCGAATCGGTGGAATCCCCGGTAACTGAACGGTCGGCCAGCGTCGATCACCATCCCCCACTCCGTATTCGGCCGTATTCCGTCGGTGACATGCCGGCGCTTCTTCGATTCCCAGGCTTGCTCCGCCTTGATGTGCCCGATTCCCTTTTGGTGGACCGATCCTGGATGCTGGACTTCCCGGCCGCGTTGCCGGTCCTGCGGAAAGATCGTCCCGCGATTGTCGCGATCGCGGATGGTCAACTTGTTGGATTCTTGCGCTTTTCCCCTCGGCGTCCGGACGGGCGCTGGGTTGTATCGGCGATTGGCGCTTCCACGGGTGTTTATGCACCCGAGCCGGTGTGGGAGGCCCTGCTTAGCCATGGCGTTCGCGCGGCCGGTCTGCGCGGTGTGAGGAGGCTCTTCGCGCGTGTTCCCGTAGGCCACGCCGTCGTCGACACAATGCATCAAAGCGGGTGGGTTTCCTATTCACGGGAAACCGTATTCCGTGCTGAGCGCCTCATCGCTATCAGGAGTCCCGGTCGCGAGTTGCGACTTCAGGAACCGGCTGACACATGGGCCATTCACCAGCTGTACGCGGCGACAGCGCCGCGCCAAGTTCAGGAGATCGAAGCGCTGACAAGTCACATTTGGGACATGGACCGGTCGCGACGTGGGTTGCGCGGGATCCGGCAAACGGGCTGGCTACTCGAGGAGAACGGCGAGCTGACGGCCTATGCCCGGTACACCCGGGGCTCTCGAGCTGGCATGATCGATGCGGTTGTGGCCCCTGGAAAGGCCGAGCACCTCGGGACTCTACTGGACGGCGTGATCGCGGCACCGCGGCCGGGACGACCTCGGCCGGTCTACTGCGCACTACGTGCGTACTTGATCGACTCAAAGGACGAGTTAACCCAGCGCGGATTTTCACCAATCGGAGAGCAGGAGCTCCTAATTCGGTACACGACGGCCACCGCGCGGACCCCAAGGGGCGAACCGGTTCATTTCCCCGTAGAGCTGCGATCGGCGATGCCACGCCGTGTACCTACGTTTCTGGAATCTCAGCCAATGGACGGATAGATATGACATTGCGGACGACCGAAGTGGCGCAGGAGGGGTTTCTCGGCGGGGATCGAGAGTTGAGTAGACCTCCGTACGAACTGGCAAGCACAGACAACCTCGATGTGCTTCTGGCCGTGCTTCCGGCGCGGATCTCCGAGGCCGTCGCGGAGGCCGGACGCCAAGGTGGCTACGACAACCTGGTCGAAATCGTCATGGACCTCGGGCGTCGACCCGAGGCGAGGTTTCAGAGCGGCGAGCTGCCGCTAACCGACCGAGAGGTAGATCGCGAAGATCTCGCCTTCGTCGCGGAACGCATCGGGGCATTCGGCGCCGACAACCGGGCGGGAATCGAGCGAACGCTTCATCGTATTTCCGCTATCCGCAACCGGTCCGGCGAGATCGTCGGACTCACGTGCCGGGTTGGCCGCGCCGTCTTCGGTACTATCGCCATCATGCGTGACCTGATTGAGTCCGGGCAGAGTGTGCTACTCCTCGGTCGCCCCGGCGTTGGCAAGACCACGCTCTTGCGGGAAACCGCGCGCGTATTAGCCGACGAGCTGCACAAGCGCGTGGTGGTAGTCGATACATCCAACGAGATCGCTGGCGATGGTGACATTCCCCACCCGGCGATTGGACGAGCCCGCCGCATGCAAGTGCCAACGCCCACGGATCAGCACGGTGTGATGATCGAAGCGGTTGAAAACCACATGCCGCAGGTCGTCGTGATCGACGAGATCGGCACGGAGTTAGAGGCGATGGCCGCGCGGACCATCGCAGAACGAGGCGTTCAGCTCATTGGCACCGCTCACGGAAACTCGCTCGAGAACCTCATGATGAATCCCACGCTTGCCGACCTCATCGGCGGGATCCAGTCGGTGACCCTATCCGACGAAGAGGCGCGTCGCCGCGGAACGCAGAAGTCAATTCTCGAGCGGAAAGCGCCGCCCACATTCGACACGATTATTGAGATCATCGACCGCGACCACGTTGCGGTCCACAACGACGTCGCGTCCACTGTCGATCTCATCCTGCGCGGTGGTATTCCGCGACCTGAGCTGCGGCGGCGCGAAGAGGACGGCGAGGTTGCGATCACGGCTGCTTCGCGGGTCGAGAGCGCCCCGGTGCGGCAGAATGGCCGCGGGTCAGGACGCGGCCTGTCACGTGACCAAGGCATGTACAACGGTTACGCAAGCGGTGAGAACGGCGCTGGCGCGGAGGGCCAATCAACCGCGCCAGCCGCGCTCGATCCTCTCCCGGCTGCACTCAAACGGCGTGGCACGGACGCGCGCCCGCTCCGTATCTACGCGTTCGGCGTGAGTCGAAATCGCTTGGAGCACGCCATTGAAGTCCTGCGCGTACCAGCAACGGTCGTTCGCGACGCCCGAGAGGCGGACATTGTTCTCACCTTGAAGAATTACTTTCGACAGCGAGCGCAGCCAATACGTGACGCAGAATCTCGCGGAGTTCCTGTGTATGTGCTGCGCTCGAATACCGGGGTGCAAATGGAGCAACTCTTGTCCACACTCTTTCCCTCCCGGAGCGCCGACGAGGGCCCCATACCACCCGACTGGACCCGATCGCAAGCAGAGGGCGTGCGTCCTGCACCCGCCGCTGACGATCCGCTTCTGGCGGCGATCTCTGAGGCGGAAGAGGCGATTTCGTCCGTCATCGAGGGTGGACCGCCCGTGCAACTGGCCCCCCAGGTGTCCCGCATCCGACAGGTGCAACACCAGCTGGCGGAGCGGTATGCGCTCGCGTCCCGCAGCCGCGGCCGAGAACCGCATCGGCGAGTAGAGATATCGCGTGACGTTGTAGGCTGATTTCTTGTCTGGTGCGTTCATTGCTTTGGAGGGCGTTGACGGTTCAGGCAAGTCAACCGTAGCCATGCGACTAGTTGTGGCCCTTCAGGCCGCTGGCAAGCCGGCCATGCTAACCCGGGAGCCCGGCGGAACGAAAATTGGCGAACAGATTCGCACGGTTCTGCTTGGGGAGCGATCATCATCAATGCTTCCGACGACGGAGATGCTGCTCTTCGCGGCCGCGCGAGCTCAGCTCGTCGGGGAAGTGATCGAACCCGCTCTACAGGAGGGTCTGATTGTCGTCTCCGACCGATTTAGCGACTCTTCCCTTGCCTATCAGTGGGGTGCGCGAGGCCTCGAGAAAGAGAACGTCGTGCAAGCTCAGAAAATTGCAACGGGCGGGGTCGAGCCCGATCTCAAAATTCTGCTCGATTTGCCTGTAGAAAAGGCCCTGAAGCGCCGCATGGCCGTTGAACAGGAACTCAACCGTCTGGATCGAGAGGTTGTTGAATTTCACCGACAGGTGCGCGAGGCATACCGTTTGCTTGCGGAGGCGGATCCGGAGCGCTGGCGCGTCATCGACGCAGATTGCGACGAAGAAGACGTCTGGTCAGAGGTTTGGCAAGCGGTCGCCTCTAGTGCGCTCTTCGCAAAGAGCGCGGGGTGGACGACCTCGGCAGGGGCGAAGCGGAGGCCAACGTGAGGCTGATCCTGGCGATCATCCAGTCGGCGGATGCGGAGCCACTTTTATCCGATCTGGCTGCGATCGGGGCGTCGGCGACTCAGATCGAGGGAGACGCGGCGGTCGGCAGCCCAGGGCTGGCGGCATTGGTTGTTGGAGTTGACGACGATCAAGTGGGTGATGTCTTGACGCTCGTGCAAGCGAGAGCCCGCGGCCGTGCGCGAAGGATCGAACCGCTCCGGCCCATTGCCGGGCAGGCGGAGTTCTGGATTCCTGGTCCGGCTGAGCAGGGCGCGGGCGGGGCTAGCATTTTCGTGCTGCCAATCAGACGGTTCGAGCGTATCGGGTACGCTTAGATTTTCAGATGCAGGGCTGCTAATCGGCGCACCAAGGGGACTCCGTTCGTGATCGAGACCGCCGCGCGAGGCGTACAATTTTTCCTGGCGATCGGAATCGCCTATCTCATCGCCCTGTGGTTCGCGCTCGTCGCCTGGACCTTTCGGGATATCGAGTCTAGGAGCCGAAGCGTCTTTACCCAGGTCTTCTCCACGCTTCTCGTCGTACTGTTTTTCGTGCCTGGACTCCTGCTGTATTTGATCTTGCGACCGAAGGAGACATTGGACCAGGCATTTCAGCGGGCACTGGAGGAGGAATACTTGCTCCAGGACCTTGATGATCTGCCCCTGTGCCCAGGGTGTCAGCGGACGGTTGACACCGAGTTCGTCCTCTGTCCGCATTGCCAGACAGCACTAAGAGGGCCATGTCCAGCCTGCTCCCGACTTATCGATCTGCGCTGGAACGTCTGTCCGTATTGTTCTGTGCCGGTCGATCGTTCCGAGTTGGGCATCGCGGCATCCAGCGCTGAAACCGTGAAAATCCTCGAAGATGCCCGTTCGGGCAGACGCAAGCGAGCGGTGGCAGCCGCCGCTCAACGCGTTGGGATTCAGCCGGAAGAGTTGGACGCATTCACAGAGGCCCTCTCGGCCACACCCAGTCGGCCTGCGGTCGGCGCCGGCGCGGTCGGATCCGGAATATCACGCCGTGTGTCATCGTTGACCGAGCCAGCTCGATTTCGGCGCGGATCGCGCTCACGGCCAGAGGGGCTCGGCACTAGCGATGACTCAGTACCGCAGGCCGAGACAGTGACGAGTCCGCCGGACACTACTCCGACCGCCGGCAGCGCCGATAATGGGTTCTGGGCTGACTTGTTTCCCGGTTCTGACCGCCCGAAAGACGGGGCGTGATGAGCCCGAGATCAGGCCTGTGGTAGAATCGCCGTCGTCATATTCCCCGATAGCTCAATGGTAGAGCGGCCGGCTGTTAACCGGTAGGTTCTAGGTTCGAGTCCTAGTCGGGGAGCCACGCTCGAGACAAGACCCGTGATTAGCAAGCTTTGACGCGTCGCTAGGCACCATCAAATCGCGTAGTTTGCGCACGATTCGCGACTGGTTTTACGGTCGACGAGGGTCTGCAGCGTAATCGAACGGAGCATCCGCTCGTTTTGCTCCTGCATTTCATGCCAAAGTTCGTGCACGATGTCGGAGGCTCCGATCCCGTCGGGATGCGGATGGGTCTTTTGGTCGACACCGTCCAGCGCCGTCAAGATGGCATGAACAGTTATTTCTGACGGTTGGGTTGATAACTCGTGGCCACCAAGTGGTCCGCGGGTGCTCCTGATGAGCCCAGCTCTGCTGAGGGCTCCTAGCACCTGGTGGAGATATGCTTCAGGAATGTCCTGCCGCCCGGCGATCTCCTTGCTGTGTATAGGTCCCTGACCAGCCCGCAGGGCGAGCTCAAAGAGCGCCCGAACCCCGTAGTCC
>DASUQU010000239.1:0-2960 GCA_036280495.1 Thermomicrobiales bacterium
TGGTGGTAAGAGCCATCTCGTAAGACCTGATCGCCCCCGTACGTCCCCCGATAGGCCGGGTCCAGCGGTGTCAACGAGCGCAATCCATAGCTCGTCAGGAGTGACCGGCTGACTGCGTCCAGCACCGTGCGGGCTTCGTCGCCCTCGAGCATTGGATACGGCAACGAAAGTGCGAAGACCTGATTTGGCCGCAGCGTCCAATCGTCGCCGTCCGGCCCATCGACGACATCGGCAAGGTGGTCGAGATCCGGTCGCCGGAAGCGGGCGAGAAATGATTCCCGCGTGCGGTCGGCCAAGGCAGTCAAGCGTGCCACGGTCGCCGCGTCCCCTCGGACGGCATTGAACTCCGCGACAGTGCGCAGCGCGTTGTACCAAAGGGCGTTGATCTCGACCGGCTTGCCGATGCGCGGGGTCACCACCCAGTCGCCCACCTTGGCGTCCATCCAGGTCAGCTGCACCCCGGGCTCACCAGCGCGGAGCAGCCCATCGGCCGCATCGACGCCAATGCCATAGCGGGTTCCCTCCAGGTGGCGCTCGACGACCTGAAGCAAAGCGGGCAGGAGGTCGCTGACGAGTGACTCGTCGCCGGTTGCCTCCTCGTAGGCGCGAATTGACTGGATGTACCAGAGAGTCGCGTCGGCGGTGTTGTAACCGGGGACCACGCCGGCACTGTCAGGGAAATTGTTGGGCAGCAGACCATCAGCGAGGTAGCGCGCGAAGGTGCGCAGGATCGAGGCGGCCTCCTCCGCTCGGCCAGTGGCAAGCGTCAGACCAGGCAAGCTGATCATGGTGTCGCGGCCCCAGTCGTTGAACCAGTGGTAGCCGGCAATCACGCTGCGGCCATCCGGTTCGTCGGCCAGCGGACGGGCGACGAGGAACTGATCGGCTGCCAACACGAGCTGCTGCACGACCGGGTCCGCCTCCTGGGCGCCGGCCCGCGTCAACAGGGATCGCTGCCGCTCCTCGGCGGCGGCGCGGGAGGAAGCGGCGTCGAGGTCGATTTCCAGCTCGGTCGAGTAGACTAGCGCGACCGTTTCGCCGGGATCCAACCGCGCCAGAAAAACGCCGGGGGCAAAGAGGTCGCCGCGATCGGCCAGGCCGCGCTCGGTCTCTCCGCGATACCGGAACCCCCACCACCAGGCCCCGCCCGGGCGGAACTCGGCCCTGTCAGAACGGAGCCAGAACGGTGCCGCTTGATCGTAGGCGCGGATCAGGGCGCCGCCATCCTGCCGCTCGACGCCGATGTTCCATCCCTGCCCGGAGGCGAGGGCGTGAAAGCTTCGATAGGTAACGAGCGGGGTCATCTCCAGCTCGATGGGGCGACTTCCCCGCAGCAGGCGGTAGGTCACGAAGGTGGCATTGACACCATACGGCATCCAGACCCGGCGCTCGACCAGGGCATCAGCGATGGCGAACATCCATACCGGCAGCGATCCCTCCAGGTGAAACGATTCGAGGTAGCGATAACCATCAGGGGAGATCAAGCCGTCGCCGAACTCGCATGCCGATAGTGGATAGCGGGTGCCATCGTAGACGACCCAATCGACCGAATCGGCGACGAGAACAGTGCGCGCGACCGGGGGCTCCAGCGCGGCGACCAGCAAGCCATGGTAAGAGCGGGTCAGTACACCCGCGACTGTCGACGAGGCGTAGCCACCCAGACCGTTCGTTACCAGCCACTCACGCCGCAATCCGGCGCTGAGATCGCCCGTGATCTCGCGGCCGAATGCAACGTGCGACCGATCGAGGATCGACGGCTCGACAGGAGGAGACGCCGTAGGTGAGCAAACGTCAGCGTTCGCGGGATTCATCGCTGTCTCCATCCGTCGCGTGGCTCAGTCCGTCCGGTACGCCGCCACGCGACTTGCGCTAGAACCAACGGCTTGACCAGCTTGGTCCGCGGCACTCAGTCTGCTCGGCGCTGCTCAGCAAGCATGGCAATCTCCGTCGGCGGGACAGCGGCCGTGGCGCGTTCGATGAGATTGGCGACGACGGCGGTCCAGCCGGTTTGATGACTGGCGCCGATGCCAGCCCCATTTTCGCCGTGGAAGTACTCATAAAAGAAGATGTAGTCGCGCCAATGGGGGTCGGTCTGCATCACCTCCGTCGCGCCGAAGACGGGGCGACGCCCGTCGGGTCCGCGCAGAAAGATCGAGATCAGGCGGCGCGAAAGATCGTCGGCGATCTGGTCAAGTGAGAAATGCTCGCCGGAACCGGTCGGGTACTCCACCTGGAAATCATCTCCGAAACAACGATGCAGATGGCGCAACCCAGCGATCAAGACGAGATTCGCTGGCATCCAGATCGGACCTCGCCAGTTGGAGTTGCCACCAAACATCCCGGTACTCGACTCGGCCGGCTCGTACCGGACCGTCAAGACCTGATCCCGGGTGCGCAATTCGAAGGGATGGTCGAGATAGTACCGGCTGATCGACCGGATACCGTAGTCGCTAAGGAACTCATTCGGATCGAACATCCGCGCCAGGACACGACGCAAACGCTCTTCCGGTACGAGGGTCAAGACGCGGCGGAGATCGCCATCGGAGTGCACCCGCTCCGGGAACAAGTTCGCCAACTCCGGATGGCGGTCGGCGTACCAACGCATGCGTTCGACGAAGCCCGGCGCCTGCTCTTCCAACCGCTCCCGCGTAGGCTGTGTCAACGCGATGACCGGGAAGATGGGAAGCAGGCCAACGAGCGAGCGTAGCTTCAGGGGCATCCTCGTGCCGTCTGCTCCCCGCAAGAAGTCATAGTAGAAGCCGTCCTCCTCGTCCCAAAGGTAGCTGCCTTCGCCGCCGAGCCCATTCATTGCCGCGGCGATGGCTAGGTAGTGCTCGAGGAACTTGATTGCCACGTCTTCGTATGTCGGATCACCCAGTGCAAGTTCCACCGCCGCCCACGCCATATTGAGGCAGTAGCTTGCCATCCAGGCGGTTCCATCGGCTTGCTCCAGGGAGAGA
>DASUQU010000240.1:0-8092 GCA_036280495.1 Thermomicrobiales bacterium
GTCTGGCTTCTCGGCGGTCGCCGGGTCCGCCGCGGTGGTCTTGTCGCACCTGTTCCCGCGCGCCGAGGTCGATCTCATGGCCAGTGCCGCCGAGGCGGCTGCCCAGCGCTGCTGGTCAGGGATCCACTTCCCGCTCGATGATGACATCGGATTGGAAATGGGCTATCAGGTCGGGCGCCTGGTCAACACAATTGCGCGCGACGATGAGGGAGAATGAGTCAGGTGCGAACTTAGCGCTGCGTGCCGTGCCGGTGCCATTTCGTTTTCTCTCGAACCTGTTCGAGACCGACTTCGGGTCCGGTCAGGACAGCGGATTTGCCAAGGAGAGCGGACTCGCCGCAAGCGGCGCGCCTGCCACTTCATCGGTTTGAGCAGTGAAGGTCAGTCGCTAGAGCACGAGTTGGTCCGCTCTGGCGTTGCGCAGCGTCACTTTCGTCCATGCCGCAACCGCTGGAAAGCAGTCGGCGTCGGACTCGCGTTCTTCGAAGGGATCCCAGCTCAAAGGCGGCCGCTCGCCGGCAAGCGTCACTCCGGCCGTCCTCTTTCCGACATTTATGGATGTTCGCTGGAATTCACCACGCGGGAGGTCACCAATGCTACTTGTGCGTCAGCAATTTCAAGCTAAGTACGGTCGCGGCGATGAGTTGGTTGCCCTCTTCCGAGAGTTAAACGCGCGGATGAGAGACGCAGGTGAGCTGTCACCGCAGTTCCGCATCCTCACCGACGCTTCAGGTCCCTTCTTTACCGTGGTCACGGAGACCGAGGTCGAGAACTTCGCCGCCTGGGAAAGCGGGTTCCGTGAGGCAATGGGGCAGCCCTGGATGGAAGAGTGGTTCAGCCGGATGATGCCATTGGTCGAGTCCGGCAGCCGCGAGTTTTACACCGTGGTCGAGTAGGCACTCCCTCATCGCGTCCATTTCGGTAGACGTTTCAATGTGGGGTATTGACAACGGGGCACGGAGGGTGTACGTTCACCGTAGGCCAAACGCGGAGGGGAGCAATCCCGGACGCGGGCGGCACAGCAGACGCCGACGAGGCTCGCGCGCAAGCGCGGAACTTGTCGGCGTTTTGCTGTGCGCACTCTTGCAGCTCGTGCTCGCACTAATGGTCTCTGTCCACCGATCAGCGATCACGGCTCATGGCCCTCGCCGTACTGCAGGTGAGGAATTGTCTATCACCTCGCAGGTCTGCGACGTCATCATCGGCGGTGGCAACGCCCGGTCCACTCTTGGTGGGATGCAGGCGTGAGGAGGATCATCATCTCCACTGGTGGCGCCGTGTAGGATTGGTGTTGGGGCTCCAGCTCCACGACTCTCCGAGCCCAGTTCGCGAGAGTCAGGGACCGCTTCGCACAGTGAAGGGCGCTCGTGACGGACTTGCAGCCCGAGGTCGTGACCTTCCTGTTCACCGACGTCGAAGGGAGCACCCGCCTCTGGGAAGCTCAACCACGAGCCATGTCCGTCGCGCTAGCTCGGCACGACGCCGTCCTTCAAGCAGCGATCGAAGCGGCGGGTGGAACCGTCTTCAAGACGGTCGGCGACGCTTTCTGCGCCGTTTTCTCCACACCAGAAGCGGCGATCGAGGCGGCGGTCAAAGGTCAGAAGGGCCTCAGCGCGGAAGCGAGAGACGCACTCCTCCCCCTGAAAGTCCGGATGGCGATTCACTGCGGCCACGCGGAACGCCGCGCGGGCGACTATTTCGGTCCCCCGCTCAACCGTGTCGCGCGGTTGTTGGCGGCTGCGCATGGCGAGCAGATCGTTGTCTCCCGGGCCGCCGGCGACCTGGCACGCCACAGCCTTCCACCTGACATCATCCTACGCGACCTTGGGGCGCACGCGCTCAAGGATCTGCTCGACGCCGAATGTGTCTATCAGGTCATCGCCCCAGGACTCGCCGCCGACTTCCCGCCACTACGGACTCCACAACGGTTCCTGCACAACGTGCCACGTCCGACTACGCCGCTGATTGGGCGCGACCGGGAGATCGCCGCGGCGCGCGCCACGTTCGGGCTCCCGGTATCGGGGGACGACAAGCCGGGTGGGGAGCAGCAGACCGCGCGTCTGCTGACACTGACCGGTCCGGGAGGCGCCGGCAAGACGCGGCTCTCGCTTCATCTCGCCGCCGAGCTGGGCGCGGAGTTCGCGGATGGCGCGGCGTTCGTTCCGCTCGCCGACGTGACCAATCCAACTCTCGTCCCTGTCGCCATAGCCTCCGCGCTCGACCTCGGCGACGCGAGTGGGGAATCACCTCGCGATCTCGTCCTCGAACACTTGCGTGACCGGCATCTCCTGCTGGTGCTCGACAACTTCGAGCAGGTGATGAGCGCGGCGCCACTGGTCGCCGACCTCTTGAGCAACTGCCCGCGCTTGCAGATAGCGGTGACGAGCCGGGAACGCCTGAGCGTGCGGGGTGAACAAGAGCTCCCGCTACCGCCACTGGCGCTTCCGAAGTTTTCGCCGAGATTGACGAGCGGCGATATGAGCGCCGAAGACGCATCAGCCGCGATCGATGAGATCCGGCGCACCGAGGCCGTTCGCCTCTTCGTCAGCCGCGCGCAATCGGTCAAGCCCGGATTCAAGATCACGGCGGCCAATGCCGCGACCGTGGCCGAGATCTGCTCGCGGCTGGACGGCTTGCCGTTAGCGATCGAGCTGGCCGCCGCGCGCGTCCGCCTGCTTTCGCCTGACACGTTGCTGGCGCGGCTCGACCGCCGGCTTGATGTCCTGGAGCGCGGGCCGCGCGATCTCCCCGCCCGCCAGCAGACGATGCGGGACACCATCGCCTGGAGCTATGAGCTGCTCGATCCCGGCGAGCAACGACTCTTCACTCGTCTCTCCGTCTTTGCTGGCGGAGCCACGCTCGAGGCTGCCGTGGCCGTCGCCGGCGATCCCGAAAGCGGCTCGGGGATGGCCGATCTCGACCTGATCGAGTCGCTGGCGGACAAGAGTCTCGTCCAGCTTGTCGGGGATGATCCGCGGATACTGATGTTGCAAACGATTCGAGACTTCGGGCTGGAACGGCTGGCACAGAGTCCCGAGCGCCAGGAGGTCGAGCGGCGCCACGCCGAGTACTTCTTGGCTCTTGCGGAGAAATCCGAAGCATTGCTTGCCGGACGCGAGCAAACACGATGGCTGGACCTGCTCGAGCGGGAACAGGCCAATCTGCGCGCCGCCATCGATTGGCTTCGCCACGAGGGGCAAATCGAGGAAGCACTCCGACTTGGCGGCGCGCTCTGGAGATTCTGGTGGCTGCGCGGCGACATCGACGACGGCCGACATCAGCTCGAGTCACTCCTCGCTCTGAGCTCCTCCGTGGAGCCGACGGTGCGGGCCAAGGCGCTGAACGGCACCGGTGTCCTGGCGGAGAGCCAGGGCGACTGGGGCACGGCGACGCGCCTCCATGAGGAGAGTCTGGCGATCTCACGGCAGATTGGAGATGCGCACGGTGTCGCCTGGTCCCTGAACAATCTCGGTGTCGTCGCCATCAACCAGGGGGATTACACGCGGGCGCAAGCCTTGCTCGAGGAGAATCTCGCCGTCGCTGAGCAGGCGCACGATACGGCCAGTATTGCCACGGCGCTGAACGATCTCGGACTGATCGCGCACTCCCGCCATGATTACGACCAGGCGACGGCGCTTTGGGCCAGGAGCCTCACTCTCTTTCGCACGCTGGGCGACGAGTCACATGTGGCCCGAGCGCTCAACAATCTCGGAACCGTCGCCATGGAACTGGAAGATTACGGGCGGGCACAGGAGTTGTTCAGCGAGAGTCTTACGCTGCACCGGCGCGTTGGTGACCGCCAGGCTATCGCGAGCACGCTCAACAACTTGGGCGAAGCCGCGAGCAGTCTCGGAGACGCGGAGACCGCCATGGGTCTGTTCCGCGAAAGCCACTCGCTGGCCCTCGAGGGTGGCAACCGGCTGTACGCCGCAATCGCGATGGAAAATCTGGCCGCCCTGACCCGGTTGCGGGGCGAGAACCGAGTAGCCCAATCGCGATTCCGAGAGGCGCTCCTTCTGTATCACGCTGTTGGAGACAAACGGGGGATCGCGAGCTGCCTGAGTGGTCTGGCGGCGACGGCGGCCGCCCAGGAGCGGGTAGAGGAAGCCGCGGCGCTTCTGGGAGCGGCCTCTAGGATCTTTGACGCGCACGATGCACTCGGTGTGTCGGATCTGGCGGAAGCAGTTACATTGCTGCGGAGCACGATGGGTGACGAGGCATTTGAGGCCGCCTGGCAGTCAGGCTGGGCCATGGCGATCGACCAGATCATGGACCAGATCGCGGCCCAGACGCACTCAATCGCACCGCGATTGACCCCATTGTCATGAGCCGCGCCAACGCTCGCCGCTCAGACCTCGATATCCGCGATCACCCACTGGAAGTCCCCGGCGACCAGGTTTCCCGCTGCTTCGTAGAGGAACGTATCGTCGCTCGGCTCCCCTTGTGCCCCTTCGCGCGCGGCCGGGGTATTGACCTGGATCTCGATCCGGTCGAGCGCTGACCCCGGACGTCCCCCGTCGGTGGCCCAGAGGACGAAGGGGTAATCACCTTCTCCGTTGACCTGCATGCGACCACGGACCTCGGCCGCGCTCGCCCGGTCGTCGCTGGGGATACACTGGGTGACCTCGATACTCTGCAGTTGGAGATCGGTTCCCGCCTCCAGCCATTGGATGGCGCCCAGCACGAGCGAAGTACCTTCTGGCAGCAGTACCGACGAGGCGAAGAGTCCGAAGTTGGCCAGTCGCGGCTCGTCGCTCCCCTCGAGCTGGGCCAGGCCACCGCCGCTCATGCCACGTTGCAGGATCAATCGGGCAGAAACGTCCCGTGAGCCGATAGTGGCGAGGGCCATGGCGCCAAGGCCAGCCGCCAGGACCCGTCGCCGCACAGTGGAAAACCGGGGTCGTGCATCCACGTCGAAACTCCTTTCATTACCACCCCAAGTCCATCACCCAACGCCGTGCGGCGCCGTCAATCGCTTGACATTCATCCCGTCAATTGTGGAACAGCCCGCGCACGATCCGGGGACGAAAGCTGGCGACGCGGGAGCATGATACGGTGATGCTGATGTTGATAGGGGAGGAAGAGCGATGGCAGGCGTCCCTGATGCGAAGGACCTTGGGAAGCTGGAACTGTTTCGCGGGCTCTCCGCAGCCGAGCTGATGCAGGTCAATGAGCTCCTCGGACGAACGAAGTTCCCTGCAGGCGCGATGATTCTGACCGCCGATCAGCCAGGGGAGGTCGCTTATATCATCCTCGAGGGTACGCTGAAGGTCTCGACCATCGAGAGCACTGGGCGGGAACTGACCCTGGCGCTGCTCGGCCCGGGAGAGATCGTCGGCGAGCTCGCGCTGGCGGACAGGGCTGGCCGCTCGGCCGACGTCACCACGCTGGAGCCCGCGGTCCTGGTCTGGCTCGATCGCGGCACGTTCGAGCGGCTGCGCCGCGACATCCCGGGAATCACCGAGAACCTTCTCCGCTTGCTGGCGCGCCGACTGCGGCTGGCCAACGCGCAACTCCAGGCAATGGCCACGCTCGACGTCCACGGACGCGTGGCCCGACAGCTGCTGGCGCTGGCCGATGTCCTCGGCGAGGAGGTCGCCGATGGGAGTGTGTGCATCCCGTTGCGTATCACCCAATCCGACCTGGCAGCGCTGGTTGGGGCCACGCGCGTCCGCGTCAACGAGGTTCTCGTCGGCTTCACGCGCCGCCGTCACATCGCGGTCGATCGCCAGCACCGGATCACCATTCGTGACCGGGCCGAACTCGAAGCCTACGTCGACTGAGGGACGAGTGGGAAGGAGGTGGGAGGTCGGGCGCAACGCTCGACTTCCGACTTCCGACTCACATGATTCGTGCGTTTCAGAGTACGCTCGATCGTCTCATGAGTGGCGCGTCGAGCGAACGTTGGTCCGGAATCACAGCGGACCAGGCACCATCGATCGCGCGCAACGGAAGGATACGAACGGTGGAAGACAACCAGATCGGACGATCGGCGGTGCGCATCCTCGCCTCGATGTCGCGGCGCGGGGCGCTACGGAAGCTCGGAGCCGGCGGGCTCGCCGCGGGGGTCGCGATGGCGGCCAGCCAAAGACCGACCGCCGGCCAGTTCGCGATTTCCGCTGCGATTACGGAAGCGACCGCGCGGCGCGCCATCGCGGCGATAAACCAGGCGCTCGCCACTGGTGACATGAGCGGCCTCGATGCGACGTTTTCGCCCGATTACGTCAATCACACGCCGCGACGCTCCGTGGTGACCGGGCAGGCTTTCTCGCCCGATTTGCCAGGACTTAAAGCCAGCCTCACCGAGTTTCGCACGATCGTCCCGGATGGGGTTCTCCTCATCGACGACATCGTGGCCTCTTACGACACCGCGTCCATCCTCGCGTCGTTTCGGGGGACTCTACCCGCCGCGGCAACTAACCAACCCGACGATCCGGATGTCGATCTGCGGGTCGGCGGTATCGCGTTCGCCAAGATTTCCGACGGCAAAGTCATGCAGAGCTGGGATTACAACGATGCCGCCGAGGTCTACGGCGCAGTCGCCGCCAGCGTTGTCGCACCATCCGTGGAGGAGCCAGTGACGGCCAACGAGCGTGGTGAGGTGCGGGATGTCAGCGACTTCCAGGAAGTTGCGCTCGAAGGCGCCGGAACCCTGGTTATCGAGCAGGGTGACACAGAATCGCTCACCATCGACGCGCAACCAAAGGTGGTGCGGCGAATCGAGACCGAGGTTCGCGATGGCAAACTGACGATTCGGCCGGACCGCTCCTTTAAGACGCGCGAGCCGATCACCTATTACCTCAGTGTCAAGCAGTTGACCGCGATCGAGCTGGCCGGTGCGGGCCGGGTCGAGGCCGCGCAGCTCAGCTCCGACCGGCTGCGCATCGACGGGAGTGGCGCAGGCGCGGTGGCCATCGACAGTTTGAGCGCCGACACAATCGACGTGACCGTCGCCGGCAACGTCCGGGCGGAGATCGCCGGCACGGTCGACAGCCAGACCGTCACAGCGAGCGGCGCCGCGACGTACGCCGCTGCCGATCTCGCCAGCCGGCTCGCTTCGGTGACCGCATCTGGGGCCGCTCAGGTTACCGTCAACGTGAGCAAGAGCTTGGATGCGCACGTAAGCGCGGCGGCTCGCGTCGAATACATCGGCGATCCCGCCGTTACCGAGGACCTCTCTGGGGTCGGCAGTCTTACCAACGTGGGGTAGCGCGGCGAATTCAATGGCCGCCAGGCGCCAGTACCGGTGCTCATCCATTTTGTGTGGCAAGGCACGCGTCACTCCAAGACGTGTCTCAATGCGAGGCGTGTCTCGTTTTGAGTGCAACGGGTCTCATTCCGCGGCATCCGCTCCGACCGGTCATCGTCTGCCGGCCACCATGCCGACAACCACAGGTCGCGACGCAGGTCGCACGACTCAAGACGCGGTTAGGTTTGCGAACGGCGTAGCGGCTGAATGAGGGCCCCGGCCCGCCACTAGCGCGGCACGGGCGGTACGACAACGATCGATAGCCAAGCCAGCCGCGGACGATTGCAATTCGCCCGCCAGTTGGCTGGTTCGTATTTTGCTACCGGATTCAGAACATGGAGAATGACAGATGGCGCGGGCGGTAGCCAGGAGACCCTATGGTCGTTAAGACAGTCAACGACACTGAGGTGGGATTCTTCGACGATTTCCAGCGGCTCACCATCGAAGCCGCGATGGCTCGCATCATCCCAACCGACCATGAACCAGGTGCGAGCGAAGCTCGAACCATCGACTTTCTCGATCGCTATCTCTCCGGGATCGATTACGTCTACGCCAAGCCGGACGGAAGCGGTTTCGCGCAGCTCGAGGGAAAGCGCGCCGAGGCTTGGCGGCAGCGCATTGAGATCATCCGCCACAAGTACCTGGAAGGCATCGAAGAGCTGACTCAGCGAAGCCGCGCCGAGTTCGGCGATGACTTCGCCGACCTTGCCCCGGATCAGCAGGACGCGATTCTGGCGATGATGGAGGGACCAGTTCGCGAGCAGGAACGCGCTCGTGAAGAGGAGCAATCGGTCGCGGGATTTACACCGCTAGAGCCCGCACTGCAGCAGATCGCGGCGGAGA
>DASUQU010000241.1:0-3189 GCA_036280495.1 Thermomicrobiales bacterium
CCGGAGTTCCGCCAGACCAGGCGATCACTCTCTACCGCGCCGTCGACAAGCTCGACAAGATCGGGCCCGAGGGGGTCACGCGCGAGCTGGCCGCTGGCGGAATCGGCTCCGATCAAGCAACGCGCCTGCTCGATCTGGTGATGAAGCAGGGGGAGCCGCTTGATCTCCTCGCGGAACTTTGCCGCGACCTCTCGCAGGTGCCAGGGGCTGCCGCAGCCGTCGACGACCTGGAGCAGATTTTCCGCTTCCTACCCGATTTTGGCATCGCGCCCAACCGCTACGCGCTCGATCTGGCGCTCGCGCGTGGACTCGACTACTACACGGGTCCCGTCTTCGAAGCGACCGTCACCGAGCCGAATGTCGGCTCGATCGGCGGCGCCGGCCGCTACGATGGTCTGGTCGGCGCCTTTCTGGGGCGACCGATCCCCGCCACCGGCATGTCCCTCGGCCTGGAGCGCATCATCGAGGTTGTGCGCGAGCACGGGCTGATGCCTCTGCCGGCGACGATTGCCGAGGTCGCGCTGGTGGTCTTCCCGGAGACAGTTGGCGCAGGCGCCGGGCTGGCGTCGTCGCTGCGCGCGCAAGGATTGCGGGTCGATCTCTCCCTCCAACCACAGCGGAGTGTTGGCGATCAACTCAAACTAGCCGATCGCAAGGGGATCCCGGTTGCCGTGATCCTCGGGTCAAGTGAGCTGGAGGCCGGCACGGCGACGTTGAAGGACTTGCGGGATGGCGACCAGCGAGCCGTGGCGCTTGACGACCTTGCTCAGGTCGTGCGCGGAGTTCTCGGGCAACGAGTACCGGTTGCCGGTTGATGACCATCCACGGTCAGCTGATAGTGGGAGCGAGATGGCGAACGAAGACCTGGGAGACGAGTTTCAGACCTACTTGCTGGTGGTGGCCCATCCCGACGACAGCGAGTTCTCTTCCGCCGGAACCGTTGCCAGGTTAAAGGACGCCGGCAAGCGGGTTGTGCTCATCCAGGTGACATCCGGCGACCGGGGTAGCGCGGACGCCACCGCCGATCCGGCGGAAGTTGCCCGGACGCGAGAGGCGGAAATGATCGAGGCGGCCAGCCGGCTTGACATTGACGAAGTCGTCTTCCTGCGTTGTCCTGATGGCTCGCTCATGCCGGATCTCGACCTACGAGAGAAGATCGTGCGCATGATCCGGACACACAAACCGGACGTGATCATCACGCACGATCCCTTTCGACCCTATGCGCTCCATCCCGATCACCGCGCCGTCGGACTGGCCACGACAGATGCGGTCTACCCGACCGCGCGTGATCCCCTCTATTTCCCCGAGCATCTCGAAGAGGGGCTCGAACCGCACAAGACCGCGGAGATCTGGTTCTTTGGTCCGGAGCACCCGGACAAAGTCGTCGATATTACCGGCACCTTCGATCGCAAGATCGATGCGCTGCGCGCTCACGTGTCTCAGATTGGCGACGGAGCCGAGTTGGAGTCCCGCATGCGGGACCGCGCCAAAGAGCTGGCCGAAGGGCAGCCGTTCGAGCTCGGGGAGGCTTTCAAGGTCGTTCAAATGCGGCGGTGACGGAAGTCGATGAGTCGGTCAGTCACTTTTCGACTCCCGACTACCGACATTCCGACTCGGAGGTCCGATGGATCGATTCGCAGGGACCACGGCCGGCGAGAGTCTCGGGCGCGCGGTACAGGCCGCCCGGGACGCGTTTGGGCCGGCCTGGAATCCAGACGGCTTCACCATCGCTCCGGGACGAATTGAGCTGCTCGGCAATCACGTCGATTACAACGGCGGTCCGGTGCTCGCCGCGGCTATTGACCGCTTCATCGTCGTCGCCATAGCCAGGGACCCCGGCCGGGCGCAGACCGTGCGTGCCATCGCCGCCGACGCTCCAGATGAAGCAGTGGCGACGCTTGACGCTCATGCACTCGCTGACTGGCGCAACGCGTCGCCTCCGCCACGATCGCTCGACTACGTGCGCGGCGTGTTGGCCGGGCTGCAAACGCAAGAACGCTCCTCGCTCAGGACCCGGCTCCCGGCATCGATCGCCATCGCCGGCGACGTCCCTATTGGGTTCGGCGTCAGCTCGTCCGCTGCGCTCTGCGTCAGTTTGGCCCTGGCCCTCGGCGACGGGTTCTCCGGTCCCGAGGAGGTCGTTCTTCTCGCTCAGGAGGCAGAGCATCGAGCGGGCACTCCCTGCGGCACGATGGACCAATCGGCTTCCATCTCTGGAGGGGTCATCGCCTTTGACGGGGCCACGCTCGGCGTCGAACGGCTCTCACCTCGTCTGGGAGACCTCGTATTTGCCGTCGCGGACTCCGGAGTCGAGCGCAGCCTCAGCACCTCTTCTTACCCTCGCCGGGTGGAGGAATCGCGGCAAGCGCTGGAGCTGGCACGGACGCAGCTTGGAACGGGGATCCCGTATCTCGCCGCAATCACACCGGAGCAATTGGACGCTCTGGATCGCGATGACGTCTTACCAGAGCCCCTCCTGAGGCGAGTGCGGCACGTCGTCGAAGAGACGGCTCGGGTCGCGGAGGGGCGTGCCGCCATGGCCGCGGGCGACTGGCCGCGCTTCGGCCGCCTCATGACCGCCTCTGGTCATTCCTCGGCGACGCTCTACGAGATCAGCCATCCCCGGGTCGAGGAACTCGTTGCCGAGGCTCTGACCGTCGCGGGCACACTGGGAGCCCGCATGATGGGCGGAGGCGAAGGCGGCGCCGCGCTGGCGCTCATCTCCCGTGATGCCGTGCCTGGGCTGGAGGAAACGTTGCGGTCAGGTTACTACGCCCGTCATGGCATGGCCGACCGCGATGGGCTAATCCACACGTGCGCGTTCGCGCCGGGCGCAACCTACATGACTGCCGCTGATGGATTAGTGGATTAGAAGGAGCCTGACCGGACTTCAGTGCGCTTCGGGATCGCTCGCTTCAGTTTGCGCCGGATATCCCGGCTTCCACGTTGCCGATTGCGATAAGCGGTTGTGAGATGACAACCGGTTACGGGATCGAGCACCAGCACCGTCCCCTCGAGCCTGCGGTATCGATCTTCACGTCGATCCTGGGCGGGGATATCGCGCAGCCCGAGGTGGACGAACGTCGCTTTGCCCCGGTGATGCAAGCGGCCATGCGTGTAAACGTAGTGCACGTCGTCGGTCGTGAGATTGCGCTGCGCGAGACGGCGACTGGCGTGGTCGGACATCGT
>DASUQU010000242.1:0-3494 GCA_036280495.1 Thermomicrobiales bacterium
GCCAGCGCCTGCGCGGCGGCCGAGAACGCAAGCAAGAGGGCGAGGAACGAGAGAATCGTGAGCCGTGATTTGGTAGCGATGGATGTCCTGGATCTGCGGAGACCGTTCCGATTCATGGTGTCCTCCATGTCCCTGCGATGACCGCGCTCGCACGCGGCCGAACGACGTCCTGCTGCCCTCACCCCCTTCCCGCCAGCGCCGACCGGCACCGCGAAGACCCGTTGCCGTCTCCCGTCACGGCGAGATCGCCTTCGGTCTGATTCCCGATCGCGCGATCGCTAATGCCGAGCTCACTCAGAGCGTTCTGCAGCTGATCGAAGTGGGTCAGCATGGCGCGCCGGGCATCCGATTCGTCGCCCCGGCTGATGGCATTGAGGATTGGCCAGTGCAGATCGCGGATGAGCTGCGCCGGATCTGGCGCTCGTGCCGTGTGCTGAAGGTGGAAGCAGGCGGCGAATGCATCATTGAGCGACATCATCGTCTCGCTGAGCAGCGGATTTCCACTCGCTCGCGCCACCGCATGGTGGAAGGCACGGCCATGCAGGTTCTGAGCGGCCGTGTCCTGGCTGGAGGCCACGTACGCATCGAGGGTGGTGGCGATCTCCTTCAGCTCCTGGGGCGAGCGGCGCACGGCGGCAAGCTGGGCCGCTTCGACCTCGAGAGCGCGCCGAAACTCACAGAGTTGGCCGGCGGTCACCGCCCGGGTCTGGAAAAGCAGAGCGATGCTGGCGGAGACGGTTGTCGCCGGTGGCGCGGTAACGACCGCGCCACCGGTGCGGCCGCGATGAATCGAGAGCAGCCCCATTTGGGAGAGGATGGAAAGTCCTTCGCGCAGCGTAGCCCGGCTCACCGCAAGCTGGCTGGCCAGCTCCCGTTCCGGCGGCAGTGAGGTCCCCGGTTGCAGGCTGCCGGAGAGGATGCGCCCGCGCAGCCCCTCGACGACGGCATCGACAGCGGTGGGAGGGTAGGGCACGATCCCACCTCTCGCAGGGACGCGCACCAGAGGCACACGGTTTTGGTCTGACCAATCGTGACCGCATTCTGCGAGGGGCGGTTTCAGTTGTCAATAGTGAGTAATGGGTGGGTGGCAGGGGCGGCAGTACGAATCGCCCCCGCGCCCGGCTCGACGGGCGCGGGGGTTCGGGGTGAGGGCAGATGGAGCCTGGCTAGGTGTTGCTCGCTCCGGCCTGCTTCACGTCGCGCTGCGACTGGCGGCGACTCTGACTTTGCTCGTTACTGCCCTGACCGTCCCCCTGTCCCATCGCCTGGGCCATGAACGGATTTTGGCGGCCCTGATCCTGCTGGACGCGTAACTGGTTGTGGATGTCCCTGACCCCGGAGATGCCATCAAGAATGTCCTCTGCCAGGCGCTTCGCCTGCCGGCTCTCGACGCTCCCGGTGAGGGTCACTTCGCCGTTATCGACCTGAACCTGAATGCCCGTGGCGTCGAGCATGCCGTGATAGGTCAGATGCTCGCAGACGTCCTCCTCGATTCGGGCATCGCTGCGCTGATAGCCCTGTGGGCCGCGTCCGCTATGGGGACCGGCTATCCAGCCGCCAGCGGTTGAAAACCCTCTGTCGCTGCCTTGCCAGCTTGGGCCGTGGCCATAACCCTGGCGCCCCAATTGTCCGCTCCAGTCTCGAGGTTGCTCCTGCCGCCAGGAACCGCTGCTGCCGATGCCCTGACCACCGCCGGCACCCTGACCCCAGTAGCCGACACCGGGTCCCTGGTCCCAGTCGCCGTAGCCTTCAGGCGAGCGCATTGAGCGCGGTTCATAGTTTCCTGAGTCGAAGCCGTATGAACTCTGCCGTTGGTTGCGGAATTGTCCCTCGTTGCCAAAGGACCGCTCTGCCGGTGAACCTTGGTCCCAGCCTCTTCGCTGCCTCGGAGCGGGAAAGTCATCATCACGGTTCTGCCAGCCGATTCCCTGGCGTCCATAATCCTGACCGTAGCCTTGGTCGCCGTATTGAGCGACCCGCTGGTTGCCGAACTGTCCCTGGGCGCTAAAGCCGTCGCCGGCAAACTCGCCCTGACCTTCGCCGCTGGCCCAACCACCGTACTCTCCCCGGTCGATCTGACCCTGCCGGCCGAACCGGGCCTGGCCGCCACCCTGGCCGCGGAGTTCATTTCGGTCACCTTCATCCCAGTCCAAATTCCGATGGCGATGGCGATGTTTGTGGTGTGTCATCTCAAGAGACCTCCTTGTCAGTGCAGCAGGCGTGCGATGCGCGGTTCACGCGATACACGCGTCCTCTACGTAAGGGGTCGCAAGGGTTGTGCCATGGAGCGTCATCTGGGGAGGTCAAGAATGGTTTTGTCAATCGGGATTTCTGACCAAGTGACGTACGTGGTTGTGGCGCAATCATGCGGAAGTTAGAAAGCAGGGAGCAACGACAAAAGGGCCTGAGGGCAATGCACCAGAACGGTTCCGCGCTGCTTGTTAGCGCTTCGTCTAACTACCGCCCTAATCGAACTCTGGGCCGGCTACCCGTGCGCGCGAACTCGCTCCCAGAGTCGAGTAGAGCCGTCGATGTCGGTGAAGAGGAATGTGGCGATCCCGGCGCGGCGTTCCGGCATGGGGTTCTCCGCGTGATCGAACCGGCCAGGAAATCGGTCGTGCCGCATGCCTGAGACTCACTATAACGAAGCTCGCCGCGCCGCTTCGGGCGCCAGCCGGGTCTAAACCAGGACCGTCTCTGCTCGATAGCCAAGACCCCCTTGCGCAACCGTGGTCCGACCGCCCCGCTATGGGCTACGGTGGATAGCATCACGGGTCGGCGTCCGAGGTCCGCTTCGCGCGGGAGAGCGGGCCGCTGTCGTTGAACGAACGGGAAGGGTGCGGTGTGTCGGTAAGAGCCGGGGCGAGTGACCCGGAGCATGAAGCAGGCGGGCTCTCCCCTGATCAGCTCAAGCGGGGATTCACCCTGCTCGCGATCACCACCTTTCTCGCCTATATCGTCATCAATATCCCTCAGACGATCTCACCCAATTTCTTCCGCGACGAGATCGGCATGGACGGCGCCCTCAATGGCTATCTCATCGCCATCCGTGAGGTGCCTGGCTTCCTGCTCATCTTCGTCTCGGCGTTTCTTCTGCGGCACGGCTTAGCCGTGGCCACGGCCACTGCCCTCGCCGTGGCCGGGGTCGGCTATTTCCTCTTTGCCGGAGCACACTCCTTCGTCGGGCTGATCGTGCCGACGCTCATCGCCAGCGTCGGTTACCACTCCTGGCTCCAGCTCCAGGACGCGCTCGGTCTCTCCCTGGCCAGACAGGGTGAAGAGGGGAGCGTGCTGGGACGCTTTCGCTCCATCGGGTTTGCCGGCACGATCGTCGCGCTGGTGGTGACGCTGGGGATCCTCTTCTACGTGGATCGCACCTTCGGCGACCTTCGTGCCGCGCAGGGGCCGTGGTTGCGCGGTCTCTACGTGGCGACCGCGGTCTGCGCTTTGGCCGGTGCGCTGGTCATCTTTCGCTTTCCCGTCTCCGCCAGCGC
>DASUQU010000243.1:0-3202 GCA_036280495.1 Thermomicrobiales bacterium
TCCTGATTCCCGGTGTCCTCCTGCCCAACATTACCAGCCCGCATCCGGAGTTCCTCAGCGACGATCTTCAGGATGAATGGAGCGAGCTGCGGCAGCAGTACGGGGGAGTGGTTCGCTTTGTCCGACCAGGGTCTTGACGAGCGGAGCATTGCTGCCACTGCTTGATTCTTGTCAAACGTAGAATGCTTGGATACGAGCGAGTGCGAATGAACTGGGGGAGCCGGATGGAAAGCAGCGGAGTGGAGCGGACACGGCGGTTCCTGGAAGGTATGGGACTGCCGGCGAGGGACCTGAATGACTTGCCAAGCTCGACGCAGCGATTTCCTGATGGCGGCCAGTGGCGGGTCGAGATCCCATCGGTCGAGGGGCCGAACGCGCTGCGTGCCGTCTTCGAGAGCGCCGATGAGCTGGGGGTGCCGGTGCACCGGGTCAGCCAGGGCAGCGGCGTCATGCTCCTCACCGACGACGAGCTCGATCAGATGCGGGAGATTGCCGCGGAGCGAGGCATCGAAGTCAGCCTCTTCGTCGGACCGCGCGCCGGTTGGGACACGGGCGCCATGGCCTACACCACGGCTGGCCGGATCGTCGCTCCCAAGGTGCGGGGCGCCGATCAGTTGGTGCAGGCGGTAGAGGACGTGCGGCGGGCCTGCGAGCACGGCATCGAAAGCGTGCTGGTGACCGATGAGGGCTTGCTCGAGGTGCTGGCTGAGATGAAGCGGGCCGGCGAGCTGCCGCAGAGCCTGATTCTCAAGGGCTCGGTCATGCTGGGGGCTGCGAATCCGGCGTCGGTGCGGAACCTGGAACGGCTTGGCCTGACCACCTTCAACGTCCCGACAGATCTCAGCCTGGCCCAGCTTGCCGCGCTGCGCGCGGCGACGACGATGCCGCTCGATATCTACATCGAGGTCCCCGACGACGTCGGTGGGTTTATCCGCCACTACGAGATCGCGGAGATCGTGCGTGTCACCGCGCCGGTCTATCTCAAATTTGGCTTGCGCAACGCGCCGAACATCTATCCCAGCGGGACCCATCTCGAAGCCACGGCCATCTCCCTGACCAGGGAACGATTGCGCCGGGCAAAACTGGGACTCGATCTGCTGCACCGTCTCGATCCGGCCACCGTCATGTCGCCGTTGCCGCAGCCGGCCGTCGCCCGGGCTTGAGGATCGAAGCCCGTCGCTACGAGACGTCGATCGGAGGCTCCGCCGCCCGCGCAATCTCGGCTGCCAGCCCGCGCAGCACGGCCCGCAGCTCATCCGGCTGCCTGACCAGAAATGGGCAGCCAAGCTGGATGAGATAGCGCGCTGCCTCGTCAAGACACTCGACGTTGAGTCGGATGATGACACCATCGCCGTCCGGTTCGAGCGTTGCCTCATGAAGCGGGACGACGCGTCGCGCCTCCTCGAGGCTGGTCTGGAGGAACGCTTCGATGTGCCAGGCGCTCGGTGCGACCGCCAGTGCGTCCTGGACGAAGGCTAAAGGATCGAAGCCCACAGGCCGCTCAAATGTCTCGTCCAGCACGTCGACACCGCGAACCCGATCGAGCCGGAACAAGCGCAGATCAGCCCGCAGGTGGCAATACCCGGGTGCATACCAGCGGCTCACCATGTGGACGAGGCCATACGGGTCGACCAGGCGCTCGGTGGATTCACCTTGCGCCGATTCATACCGCATCAGTACGCGGCGGGAATCCTGAGCTGCTGCCGCGAGCGCCATGACCGTTGTCGTCGCCGGACCGGCTTGCCCCCGCGCCAGGTCGATGGTGAGCGTTTCCTGGACAGCTGATACGCGGGCGCGCACGTCAGGTGGCAATGCGCGATCGAGCTTGGCGAGCGCTCCCTCGATGGTTGCCGCATTCGTCATTAGACCGAGGCGGCGAGCTGAAAGCAAGCCGAGGGTCAACGCCAGCGCCTCGTCGTCCGAGAAGACGAGCGGGGGCAGCCGGAACCCCGGCCGCAGCCTGTAACCTCCGTGACGACCGCGCTCGGCTTCGACGGGGATACCGAGATCCTGCAGCATCGTGACGTAGCGGCGGACCGTGCGGAGATCAACCTCCAGCCGCTCGGCCAGCTCCGGACCAGAGAGGCGGCCGCGTGCCTGGAGCAGCTCCAGGACCGCGAGAACGCGTGTCGTCGGGTGGTACACGTCTCCGCCCCTCCGGAGTTGCTACGCCCGATTCTCTCGAGTTTCAGACCGGCGGCGAAAGCGGACCATCCCTGTCCGCATTCGGCGATACGATGGTACCAGAGAAAGAACATGTGTTCTTTCGCCCCCAAACCGGAAGTGTGCCACTCGGGCTGTCACCCCCACGGCCGGCGCCGATTACGCGGAGAGGTTGGGTCATGCACCACAGTACCTGGGATCTCGAAGTCCACGCCAGAGAGATGCAACGGCACCGATTCCGGGAGGCCGACCGGGCGCGGCAGATCGAGGCGGCTCGACAGCGCCGTGATGGCATCCACACTCGAGGGACGCGATTCAGCCTCTCGCGATTGATCACCGCGTTTCGGCAGTGCTTCTCGCTTCAGCCCATCCCGGTTGAGGAGGTACGGACTCCAGCACTCGTCGGAGTTCGGCTTCGCCGGTCAGCCGCGGAGGAGTCACTCGTGATTCCGAAAGTAAGGACTGGCGAACTTTCACAGCCGTACGCCGGCATGATGGTGCTGGCCCGGGGAACGAGTGCGCCAACCACGGCGCAACCCTGCGCCAGGGACTGCTAAGCGCGACTCTCGCTACCGCGACACCGAGCGGGTGTCACTCTGAGTCCGCAGGCGAGGAATCCCGTCGCCGGCGCACGAATGCGTAAAGCGACGAGATTCCTCGCCCCTCAGAATGACATCACTGCCGAGTCCATCGATACTCCACATTGACCAATTTTGAGAGGGTGCATGAACGCGACAGTCGAGAGCGTGCTCGAACCGACCGCGATCGAAGCAACGCCGTTCCTACCATATGAACGCCCATCGCAGCTGGATCAGCCGCGACACGAGCTCATGACGCAGCGTCGGGTGCTGACGCTGGCGATGCCGATCATCGGGGAGAATCTGCTGCAGACGTTGGTCGGCGCCGTCGACACCTTCATGGTGGCGCGCCTCGGGGCGGCGGCCGTGGCCGGCGTCGGCATCGGCTTCGAGCTGGTCTTCTTCATCATCTCGATCCTCTCCGCCATCGACATCGGTGCGACGGTGCTCGTCTCCCAAGC
>DASUQU010000244.1:0-2033 GCA_036280495.1 Thermomicrobiales bacterium
AGGATCTGGTCGACGATCTGGTCGGGGGTCTGGCGGGAGATGGGGCGGCCGCACACCGGGCAGTGGGGCTGGCCGATGCGGGCGTACAGCAGCCGCAGGTAGTCGTAGACCTCGGTGATGGTGCCGACGGTGGAGCGGGGGTTCTTGGAGGTCGACTTCTGGTCGATCGAGATGGCCGGCGACAGCCCCTCGATGAAGTCGACGTCCGGCTTCTCCATCAGGCCGAGGAACTGGCGGGCGTAGGCCGACAGCGACTCGACGTAGCGGCGCTGGCCCTCGGCGTAGATGGTGTCGAAGGCAAGCGAGGACTTGCCCGACCCGGACAGGCCCGTGAACACGATCAGGGCGTTGCGGGGCAGGTCCAGGTGGACGTTCTGGAGGTTGTGCTCGCGTGCGCCCCGGATGACGAGGCGGTCGGTGACGCTCAGGTTCCCTTCCTCGGTTCGGGGGGAAGCTCGATCGGCCCCCACATTTTGGCATCCCATCGTGACAGGTGGCGCATGAGCGGCTCCTGCCCCGGGTTGACGCATCCCAGCTCGCCCACTGGCGAAGGCTCCGCGTCCAGCCACCCCGTACCCCGGGGCGGTGCCGCTAAGGGCGGCAAGTCCACGACCCAACAATACCCTCGCCGCACCCTCGCCGCGTTCGTGTCCGCCGCTGCCGCATATCCACAGGCCAGGCAGTGGAACCGGTCGCGGCTCCTCCGGTTCTCCGCCGATACATGCCCGCATTCGGCGCAGGTCTGGGAGGAGTACGGCGCGGCGGTCTTGATCAGCCGACCACCCCGGGATGCAGCCTTGTACGCGAGCATCCACTGAGCTCGGCCCCACGCCATTCCGATGACGGCACGGTTCAATCCGGCCTTGGCCTTCACGTTCTTGCCCGGACTGGCGGCAGTACCACGCCCGGACCGAGTCATCCCAGCAATGTTCAGGTCCTCGACCACCACCGTGCCGTAGCTCGAAGCGACCTGGGTCGTGGTCTTGTGGAGCCAATCCGTGCGGCGACGGGTCTGACGAGCCCGGAGCGAGGCGACCTGGCGGTACGCCTCGCGCTCCCGATGCGACTGGGGGCCGCCACGACTCCGCGCTCGGCGCCTCCGGGCCGCCTTGCGCTGAAGCGCACACAGTCGACGCGCCTCTCCTCCGATTAGGAGGCTAGGCATGTCGAGGTTTCGCCCGTCCGAGAGCGCATCGTGTGTACGACACCGAGGTCGATCCCGATGGCCGGGTCCGCACGCGGCGCGACGGCAACTTCCGGCTCTTGGATGCGAAAGCAGATGTGCCAGCCGAGCGGATCCTTCAGCAGTCGGGCACCGGTGATGCGACCCTGGCAGGCTTCAGTGGTGACTGGAATGGGGCGTGTCCACCGGAACTTCACTCGTCCGACCAACAGGACTGTGACCTCGCCCCAGCGGCGATTCACCCGGACGACTCGAAGGTCGGCCGCCTGTGGGATGTCCTGGGGCGATGGGCGCTTGGCGACGCTGCCACCCCTTCCACCCCAACCGTGCCACTCGTGGAGGAGATTCCAGAGCGCGCGAGCCGTGTGCCCCTGTCGATCGAACTTCTGCACCTGGGCGGGAGTGGGATACAGCCGAGCCACATGAGCCCGATGTCGAGTGTGCGGGCTACCGCTTTCCACCCTGTGACGTCCCCTCTGCAGCGATACCTTCACCTGAAGCATAATCGAACTCATGTTCGAAGTTCACGCATCCTCCCCAGGGCGACGACGACTCGAACCAATGAAGCCCATTAGGCTGTTGTCGAACTCCATGTCCGCGAGGATTCGTACATCCCGATGCCGGAGGCGCCGATGACCCAGTTCGACCCCGCCCACGTCGACCGGGGCGGCCCGCCGCACCGCTACCCCGGCGGGCCCCTTGAGGTGATCAAGCTCCACGTGGGGCCGTACGAGAACAACGCCTACCTGCTGCGCGACCCCGAGACCAACGACGCCCTGCTGGTCGACGCGGCCAACGAGGCCGAGCGGCTGCTGGAGCTGCTGGAGGGCGTCACCCTGGCCGGGATCGT
>DASUQU010000245.1:0-14367 GCA_036280495.1 Thermomicrobiales bacterium
GTCCCGGGGTGGCATGGAGTCCTGCTTCCTGCCACCCCGTTACGCTGCCAGCCTAACAGCCAATAGCCGCCAACCGTTTACGCCTCTTCCAGCCAGCAGTTCGTGAACTCGGGCTCGAGCTCGAAATGCATCCGACCCAGGAGTCCCTGGACATTGGATGTGAGCGCCGCGACACCGTAGTTATTGACGAGCTTGACCATCGGCGCCTGCTCGTAAAAGAGCCGTTGCAGCTCCTCGAGCGCCGCATAACGAGCCTCGAAATCGGACTCGGTCTGCAACTGCTCGATAACGGCCTCTTTCTCGGGAGTGCACCACTTGCCATCCTGGGAGCAACTCACGAAACGGTCGATGAGAACCGGGTCGGGTCGGAAGACGATGGCATTCGTCGTAATGTCCCACCGTTCGTCGTCTTCCAGGTTTTCTTCCAGCGTCGCCTCGTCGGTCACTTCCAGCTCGACAGTGAAACCAGCTTGTTCGAGCTGCTGTTGCGCCACGACGGCCGCGTTGTAATCACCCAGATCCTCCTCGGTGCAAAGGAGGCGAATGGGCGTTCCATCGTAGCCGGCCTCCGCCAGGAGTTGAGCCGCTTTCTCAGGGTTGTTCTGGTTGTAGAGCTCAGCGGACACATCCGAGGCCCACATCGTTTGCGGCAGCATGATGCCGGGGCCCGGCTCGAAATACCCTTCGCCGTGAGTCGCCTGACCGCTCGACTCGACCTCGATCGCCGCCTGCACCGCCTGCCGCAGCGTCTGATCAGTAAACAGCCCGCCCGCGGTGTTCATGATGATCACGCCGTAGCTGCGTGGCGGGAGGATCTCGATTGTCACTCCTGGATAGTCCTGCAGGACCGCGATCTGATCAGGGATGATCTCCTCGAGATAGTTATATTCACCCGCCTGCAGACCGGCGACGCGTGCGGCCTCTTCGGGCACCGGGATGAACTCGATCTCATCGAGATAGGCCGCCTTGCGGCCGGCGTACCCGCTCGGCTCGCTATCGACCCCGACGTAATCGTCGAACCGGTCGAGGAGCGTGAAGCGGTCCGGTTGGAACTCCACGAACTTATAGGGCGCCGTGCCGATGTACTGCTCGGGGGTCATCGGCTCCGACGCCGCAGCCTCCATGATCGCCTTGGGATGGATCGAGAGACCCGACTGCTGGCGCGCGAGCAGACTGGGCAAGGCGACGAGCGGAGACGTCAACCTGAACTCCACGGCGTAAGGATCAACCTCGACCACTTCCTCGAGGAACGCCGAAATAGCCAGACCGAGGCTAGCCACCGGAGCCCAGCGATTGAACGAGGCGACCACGTCGGCCGCGCGCATCTCCTCACCATTGTGGAAAGGCACACCCTGGCGCAGTGTGATCTTGTTCACCAATCCGTCGTCGCTGACTTCGATCCCCTCGGCCAGCATCGGGACCGTGTTGTATTCGGCGTCAAAGGTGAACAGGGCCTCGAACATGTTCCAGTCGATGAGACCGATAGTTCGCTGCGCAACGAAGTGGCCGTCGAGCGTTGCCGGTTGGCCGGTGGTAGCTACTCGCAGCCGGCCACCGTAGATCCCTTCAGCCGCCGGCGTTGACTCTTGCAGGAGTGGAGAAGCGCGCAGCAGGTCACCGCGCTGCATTACGGCGCCAACAGAGGTCAGGGTTCCGGCCGCCGCAAGTCCCGCCGCGCCGGCCGCACCGGTACGCACGACCGACCGCCGGCTTAGGCGCCGCCTGAGCAACTGCTCGTCGATCGGCATCGTTCCTCGCCCATTCCGCTGGTCTCGCTGGCTCATGCTTTCTGCTCCTTTGCAGTTATCACCGGCTACCCGGTGGCTACCTTAGCCTAGACTTGCGGCCATTCATGGAGAGCAAAGAGGTTCCCGGCGCCACTCCTTTCGTTGTTTGGCGAACCGTCAATTCGGCCTCGTATCGACGTAGGGCGGAGACTCGACCAGCAAGCCGCACGGTTGTTCCGGCGCTGATGGAAGGCGCGCTATGACGCGCCCACTGCGCGTTGCCGCGCGGCCATCTCCTCGTCGATTCCGCGCGGCCACTGACGGCGCTGGGGGTCCCGCACGGAGACGTTGAGGGTGCCTATGCCGGCGACCGTCATCTCGACGTGGTCTCCATCCTGGAGTGCGCCGAGTCCCTGATGATTGGTCCCACACAAGATGACGTCGCCGGGTACCAGGGTCATGTATGAGCTGATGAAAGCGAGGACCTCGACAACGCTGTACTCCATGTCCCTCGTGGTGTAGTCCTGTCGCGGTTCGCCGTTCACCGTCAGCGTGACATGGAGGTCCTGGGGATTCGGGACCTCGTCGATAGTCACAATGGCCGGGCCGAGCGGCGTGAACGTGTCGAACGATTTGCCGATGCGACTGGGACCGATGCGCCCCATCCCGCGTGCCGATATGTCGATGGCGCAGGTGTAGCCGGCCAGCGCCTCGAGCGAGCGTTCATCGGCCGGAAGATCCTTCGCTCGTTGGCCGACGACCAGCGCCAACTCGGCCTCGTGATGGAAGATCGTGGCGGGATGATTGGGCAAAACGACGGTACCGTTGGGGCCGATCACTGAATCCGGACTCTCCAGAAACATATCCTGTGTCTGCCGCTCGCGATCGGATCCCTCACGGTAGTTCCCGAACGCCGCAATCAGCTTGGGCGGGCGCGGCACAGGTGGTTGTAGCTCGGGTACAGGCAGCGTCTCACCTGTCGCCGCCATCTCCTCGAGACGAGGGCGGCGCTCCTGGAACGTCGCCAGGACGCGGGGCATGCGGTCAGCAGCGGTGCGATAGCGGATGTCCGCGAAGGCATCAGTGACATCGACCATGCCGCCATCTCTGAGCACTCCGATGCGGTCGTCACCTGTCAGTACGAGCCTCATCTAGGCAGATCCTCCACTTACCTGCGCCACCGGATGCTGCGCCGCGGCCTTGACGCGTTCGCCGGCCTCCCGGTCGATCCCGCGTTGCCATGCCCGCTCGTGCTCGTCGCGCACATGAACCGTGAACGACCCGATCCCGGTGACCGTCGTCACGACCGCGTCGCCATCCTGCACCGAGCCGAGCCCCTGGTGATTGGTGCCACAGCAGATGACGTCGCCGGGGTGTAGCGTCGTCACCGAGGAGATGTAGGTGAGCAACTCGGGAACCGGCCGCTCCATGTCTGTCGTCGAGTAGTCCTGGCGGCGTTCGCCATTGACGTCGACGGTGATGCTCAGTGACTGCGGATCCGGAATTTCATTTTTGGTCACGATCCAGGGGCCGAACGCGGCGAATGTGTCGAATGACTTGCCGAGAAAGCTGTTGATGCCGGTTCGCCCCAGTCCGCGGGCGGAAATGTCGTTGTAGGCGACGTAGCCAAAGACCGCGTCCATGGCCTCGTCAGCACTCAGATCCTTCGCTTCGCGGCCGACCACTACCGCGATCTCGCCCTCATGGTGAAAGATGTTGGCCTGGTGCGGTGGCAGCACGACCGTATCGCCAGGTCCCGAAATCTGTTCAGGCGACTTGAAGAAAAGATCGAGGATTTGCAGAGGCCGGTCGGTGCCCTCGCGATAGTTTCCCATCAGGCAGATGATCTTCGACGGACGGGTAAGCGGCGAACGAAGTCGCACGTTGTCAAGCGGCTTACCATTGCCGGCGGCGGCGCGCTGCTCCAACTCCGGTCTCAACTCGTCGAAGTGCGTAATCAGATCTGGCAGAAGATCCTCGGGACCAAGCGGCTCATACGGTTGCAACAGATCGGTGACATCGACGACCGTATCGTCGTTGGCGACGACCCCTATCCGGGCGTCATCGAACGCGGCAATGCGCATCGCGGGTCTGCTCCTCTTGTCACGTCACGGCATGGCATCGGACGAGTTCAGCAGGTTTCGCATTGTTTCGGCGCCGTGTCAATGGGCTCCACCTCGCTCGGGAGTCCATCTCAGCAAGGGCAGCAGGTCATCGCCATAGCCGGCGGTTGCTGTACACCGGATCATGCAGGCGACAAATGCATCATGAGTTTCGCCTTCGACACATGACCTGTTCGATGGCGCTCGCAGGCTGCATGCCAAGTACCTTCAGCTGGGTGTAGGCTGTGTCAAATCACCCGCGCTGACGAACCACGAAGGAGGTTCCCGTGACTGCCACTGTCAAAACTGGACAAGATGAGTACGTCGTCGACAATCCGCGACTTCGCGCGTTCATCACCGAGGTCACCCGCATTCGAAACAAGCATGATGACCCCCGCCAGATTCTGGCCACCATCCGTCCGCACTTTGCCGATCTGCTCGCCGACAAGACCTGGCTTCCCGAGCGGTATCAAGAGCCGGCTGCGGACGGTGGGATGGGCTCGGGAATCGGGACATGGCTCCTCTATCGCGCCGGTGACGGCAGCCTGGCCCTCTCGGCACTGGTCGTCCCGCCCGGCGCGCAGACCCCCGTCCACGACCACCTTGCCTGGGGGCTCGTCGGGCTCTACCGGGGCGCTCAGGACGAGGAGGTCTTCACCCGTACCGACGATGGCTCGCGGGAGGACGAGGCAACATTGACGATCGCGGAGAGCCGGGCGTTGCAAGCGGGCGATTTCTACGAGCTGCTCCCCGAGACCGACATCCACCGAGTCCGCACCACCTCGCCGGAAACGTCCGTCTCACTGCACCTGCTCGGAATCGACAACGGCTGCATCTGGCGGCACCGTTTCCTGCCGGAGGAAGGTAAAGTACTCCCCTTCAAGAGTGGCTACGTCAACGCACCATGTGAGGGTGATGGGTCGTCGGTGATGAGTTATGGGGAGAGCAAGAGCAAATTTCCCGTCACCCATCACCAAGAGCGGAGCGAGTAATCACCCTATGACCCTAGTTCACCCCCATCGAGCCCCAGCACCTCGAACCCATCGTCTTGCGGTTCGTAGCCCAGCAGCTGCCTGGTCTGGATCAGGTTGAACCGCTTGCGGGCGTTGTCGGAGATGCCGGCCACGACGGCAAACGAGATGTCCGCGGCCTCGATGCAGCGGACCAGAAGATCGTTGAGATCGCGCGCGCTGACATAGGCCATCGCCGCGGTGGCGTCGCCACTCTCATGGAACCACGGGGCGTCGTAGGCGCCGATGCGGATGGCGATGCCGGAGAGGCCCTTCGCCGAGTAGGTCGCGGCAACGGCTTCCCCGAACGCCTTGCTCGCCCCGTAGAGGTTGACTGGCCTCGGCGGAGCATCGTCCGCGATCGCCTCGTCTTGGAGACCGCCCACGGCGTGCACGCTGCTGGCGAAGATGACCCGTTGGCAACCCGCATCGCTGGCGGCGCGGAAGATGTTGACGACGCCCTGGATATTGTTCGGGAGGAGGGAGGACTCCCAGTCCGCCTCGGGCGAGGGATCGGCGGCGAGATGAATGACGGTGTCGATGCCCGCGCACGCCTCCCGGCAGGCGTCCGCATCGGCAATGTCGAGGCGAACGACCTCGTGCTCCGCACCCGGGGTATCGGTGAGCGTGTCGGTGTCGAGGTCAGCCAGGCGAAAGCGATACCGCTCGCCATGCGCCTCCCGGAATGCGGTCCCGATGCGACCGGCAGCGCCGGTGAGCAACACGAAGCGGTGCTCGGGCTCACTCATGCCCTAGCCATCCTGAAACGAGTCGTGCTCGTCGTGCCAAGCCACGTGACGAATGCTGGATTTGGCCGTCGTGGGTCATGGTCTGCTCCTCATTGCTGATCCTCCCGGAATGTCCCGCGCCTGAGATCCTGGTGCAGGGGGCGTGCCATCCCCCTCCCTCACGCATTTCGCATAAACTAGCGAAGTTTGGCGCGGTTCGTGCGGGAGCCCATCAACCGCGTGGTGGGCCAGCGGTGGTAGCGGCGAATGTTGGCCGCCGTTCTCTGAGTGTCGCGTGCCCGCGATTCGAGTAGTGACCGAGGAGGTTGCGATGTCGATGCGCAGTTTTCGCCATGGAACGACCGCGGTGCGGAGTTTGCACTCGGCAGGGAAGCGCGGATTGCTGTCCGCGCTGATCCTGATCGTTCCACTCCTGGCAACGATCCTGGGGCAGAGCGCCCGCGCGCAAGATGAGGCGGGGCCATTACGCATCGCGGTCTTGTTCCCCTTCTCTGGTGACCTCTCCGACTTCGGGGATCCCTTCCTGCAGGCGGCGGAGTTGGCAGTGAACCAGATCAATGACGCCGGTGGTGTCAATGGCCAACCGATCGAGCTCGTCCAGGGAGATTCCGCGACATCGCCACAGCAGGCCGTGGAAGAGGCCCGTCGTCTCATCGAGCTCGAGGGAGTGTCGGCAATCATCGGTCCGGCCGGCAGCGGTGAGACGCTCCCCGTGGCCGAATCAGTCACGGGCCCGGCTGGCGTGCTGGAAGTCACCATGTCGGCCACCTCGCCCGCGCTGACCATCGCCAATGACAACGATTTCCTCTTCCGGACCACCATTTCCGACGCCGCCCAGGGTATCGTCATGGCTGACCTGGCTAGGGAACAGGGGTATGAATCGGCCTGCGTCCTCTTCGTCAACAATGCCTACGGGCAAGGACTGAGTGACGCCTTCTCCGAGCGATTCACGGCCGAGGGCGGCACGATCACGGCACAGGTCCCCCATGAGCAAGAGCAGGCCAGCTACGCGTCGGAGCTCGCGAGCTGTACAGAGGGCGACCCGGATGTGCTGGTCGCGGCGGCCTACCCGGAGAGCGGACGCGTCTTTCTGCGCGAATTGGCGGAAAGTGGCGACGCACCCGCTGTAATCTTCAGTGATGGCCTGAAGTCACCGGAGATGTTCGCTGATCTGGGTTGGGATGTCTTCGAGGGGAACTATGGTACCGCCGCTGGTTTGTTCGAATCAGACGCGACCGCGGTGTTCGACCAAGCATGGGAGGAGGCGTACGGCGAGATTCCGGCCGTCCCGTACCTGCGCGAGATCAATGACGCCATCTACCTGATCGCCCTCGCCGCGGAGCAAGTGGACTCGACCGATTCTGCGGCCATCCGGGATGCCTTGAGGGAGGTGGCGAATGAGCCGGGAACGGTGGTCGGTCCTGGCCAGGAGGGCTGGCAGGCCGCGGTGGCGGCTATCGACGCGGGGGAAGACGTCAACTACGAGGGCGCTGCTGGTTCAGTCGACCTCGACGAAAATGGCGATGTCTCGAAGGGCGCCATTCTCATCTGGCAGATCCAGGGCGAGGCGATCGAGGATACCGACGAGCGAGCCGTTGACCTCAGTGCCCAAGAAGCGGCCGCAACGCCGGTTTCCTGAGACCGAGACCTCAGGCTAATCATCGACAACGCCTTTTCCGGAGCCGATCCGTCCACCAACGGATCGGCTCCGTTGTCAGTTAGAGTCGATTCGTGCCCGTCTCGGCGGATGTGCTAGCCGTGGCGAACTAGGATGAAAAACGAGTTTTGGTCAGGAAGATGACGATGGCCGCCATCCGGGAGCAACCGGCCCCAGCGGCAGCCCCCCAGGACGCGATCCTCGAGGTGCGCTCTGTCACGAAGGCGTTTGGCGGCCACCGGGCGGTCGACGACTGCTCGTTCAGCGTCTCCAGGGGAACGATCACGGGGTTGATCGGACCCAACGGGGCGGGGAAATCGACCCTCCTCAATGTCATCGCCGGCGCGATGCCGGCCACCTCCGGTTCGATTCTGCTCGATGGCGAGCCGATAGACGGTCTGCGACCAGATGAGCTGCTGCGGCGGGGAGTCGCCCGCACCTTCCAGGTGCCACGCCCGATCCCGACGATGACGGTGCTGGAAAATCTGGTGCTTGCCGGCCAGGATCAAGCGGGGGAGCGGATCTGGAACGCCTGGTTCCGTCCGGGACAGGTCGGGCGGCAGGAAGACGCGATCATCGACCATGCGCTGGGAGTGCTGGCCTACGTCAACCTGCTGCATCTGCGCGACGCCTACGCGGCCGGTCTCTCCGGCGGCCAGAAGAAGCTGCTGGAATTCGCGAGAACCCTGATGGTTAGACTGCGCCTAGTCCTCCTCGATGAACCCGCGGCGGGCGTCAACCGGACTCTGATGCGGCAGCTCACCCAGCACATCGAAGAGCAGTGTAACGACCATGGCGTCACGTTCCTCATTGTCGAACATGATATGGACCTCGTGGCGCGTCTCTGCGATCCCGTAATCGTCATGGCCGAGGGCAAACGCCTGATCGAGGGCTCGTTTTCCCAGATTCGCCAGGAGAGGGCTGTCCTCGACGCCTACCTGGGAGACCAGGTCGGATGACGGAGGCAACGCCGGCCCTCGTCGCGGAGGGGATCACCAGCGGCTACGGCGAAGTCCCCATCGTGCAGGATGTCTCGATCCACGTCGGGCAGGACGAGATCGTCACGATCATTGGGCCAAATGGCGCTGGCAAGTCGACGGTGCTAAAGGCGCTCTTCGGCTTCCTCCCCGTCTGGAAGGGACACATCTCCCTTGCCGGCGATGACGTCACCGGCCTTGCGCCGGAGTTGCTCGTCTGCCGGGGTATCGCCTTCGTGCCTCAAACCGACAACGTTTTTCCTAATCTGACCATCCGCGAAAACCTGACCATGGGCGGAATCACGCGTGCGGACGGGGTCGAGGAGCGGATTACGTGGGTCCTCGACCTCTTCCCGGTTCTGGCGGAGCGGCCCCGCGAGCGGGCCGGCCGCCTTTCCGGTGGTCAGCGGCAGACGCTGGCGATCGCACGCGCGCTGATGCTGGAGCCGCGCATCCTGTTGCTCGACGAGCCATCAGCCAGTCTCTCCCCCAAGATGGTCGAGACGGTGTTGGCTAGCGTCGTGGAGATCAACCGGCGTGGAACCGCCGTGCTAATGGTCGAGCAGCGTGCTCGCCAGGCGCTAGCCATCAGTGATCGTGGCTACGTTCTAGCGAGCGGTCGCAACCGGCTGGAAGGTTCAGCATCGGATCTGCTGGCGAGCGACGAGGTTCGCCGGCTCTACCTCGGCGAATGAGGCACCGACGATGGCGCGAGCGGCAGCAGACAGTCTGACCGACCCCGGAGCACTAACCGGGCGACTGCGCGCTCGCCGCGTTCAACAGCTGATTGGCGCCTGGGCACTCTGGTTGCTGATTATCGCCTTCGCCGCCTGGGCCGCGTTTACGCACACCCCTCAATTCGTCGTCGGCTTGATCGTTGGCAGCCTCTACGGTCTCTCTGCGGTCGGTTTGACTCTCATCTATGGCGTCGCGCGGGTATCGCACTTCGCCCATGGCGACACGATGATGATGGCGGCGTACCTGGCCTTCTTCGTACTGACGGGTGCGGTCGTCGGTTCGCGCGCTGGCGATGTGGTCTTGCCATTGCATGTCGGCGCGCTCCCTGGCGCAATGGAGGCAATTTGGCGATTCTCCTTCGGCTATGGGCTCGTCATTGCCATCATCATTGGCGCAGCAGTGGTCGTGCCGCTCCTGCTCGTCATCGATCGCGTGGTCTATCAACCCCTCCACCGGCGAGGGGCTGGCACAGCGCTACTTGCCGTCGCCTCCCTCGGCGTAGCGATCAGCATGCGCGGAACGATGCTCTTCATCTGGGGCGCTGACAATCGACGCTACAGTGGCGGCATCCGGGAGACAGTTAATCTACCGGGATTGCCGCCAATTGTTGCCGATCAGTTCTTCATCGTCCTCGCCGCCCTCCTGCTGGTGGTTACCACCTACTTCCAGCTCTATCACACCCGGCTGGGCACTGCCATGCGAGCGACGGCCGATAACCCTTCCCTTGCGCGCGCGAGCGGGATCGATGTCGCGGCCACACGTCGCTGGACCTGGATTATCGGTGGAACGTTGACCGCCGCCGCTGGCTGCCTGCTGGCGCTCCAGTCGCAGTTGTCGCCGGAGTTGGGCTTCGTCTTGCTCCTGCCGATCTTCGCTGCAGCCATCCTGGGCGGCGTCGGCAGCCCGCATGGCGCGTTCATTGGCGGGCTGTTCGTCGGTGTAGTAGGTGAGGTGGCCGTCGGCGTAGGAATCATCTCACCCGGCTACAAATTGGCAGTCGTTTTCGTCGTTCTGGTCGCGGTCATCTTGCTTCGTCCGCAGGGTCTTTTTGGAGCCCGCGAGTGACACCGCAGCGCAATTGGACCGCGATCGCCATTGTCGCCATGGTCACGCTCCTGCTGATCGGGTTGCCGCTCCATCGCACCGGCAGCGTTGAGGCGGTCATCTCGTTCCTCGTGCCGTCGCTAGCGACGATGGCGATCTTCGCCGTGATTTGCATCGGATTGAACATCCAGTGGGGATACACCGGCATATTCAACTTCGGCGTCGCGGCCTTTTTCATGATCGGCGCCTATACGGCGGCAATCGTGACCAAGGCACCAGCGGATGGTGAGTTCGCGACCTACGTCGGCGGGTTCGGCGTGGCACTCTCCGCCGTGCCCTTGCCAGGCGCTAGCCAATGGTTGCCTTTTCTCGTTGCGGTCTTCGCCGCGGTGCTGGTGTCTGCCTTGCTGGCGCTGCTTCTGGCTTGGCCAACGGTGCGGCTTCGCGAGGACTACCTGGCGATCATGTTGATTGGCGCGGCCGAAGTGCTGCGCAGGATTGCCACGGAAGAGCGCTGGCTCGTCAATGGCAGCCGCGGCCTGGGCGGCATCCCCCGTCCGTTCGCCGCCGTGGTCGATGCAGATACGTACCGGTATCTGTTCCTGCTGCTGACGGCGATCCTGGTCGTGTTGGCGTACATCCTGGTCGATCGCGGTATCCGTTCGCCGTGGGGGCGCGTCCTCCGCGCAATTCGCGAGGACGAACAGGCGGCAGCGGCGGCCGGCAAGCCCGTCGTCGCCTTCAAGCTGCAGGGTTTCGTCCTGGGAGCGGCGATCATGGGTGCGGGCGGCGCATTCTACGCCTTCCAGCAGGGAGCTATCTCACCGGACACCTTCACCCACTTCTTCGGAACATTCATTATCTGGGCAATGCTGATTGCCGGTGGTAGCGGGAACATGGCCGGCGCGATTGTTGGTGTCTATGTGATTTGGGGTCTCTGGTCGACCACCCTCCAGCTCCAGGGTTACGAATTGCCGACGTTTGTTGCCGGACGCATCCCCCATCTCCGAGACACCCTGATTGGACTGACCATCGTCGCCGTGCTCCTGCTCAATCCGGGCGGCCTCTTGCCGGAGCAGGCACGAGTCTCGCGCTGGCTGGATCGGCGGGTAGCTGCGATGCGCCGAAGCGAATCCGGACGAGGGTGATTGCTCGCTTCGCTCACGGCGATGGGTGATTACTCTCTGCGCTCGCGGTGTCAGGCTGTCAGAAGAACGACTCCCCGACACCCTGAGGCCCAACACCAATCTCCATCGTATCGTGTCAGTCCTCGCCGAGATATGCCTTGCGCACCATATCGTTGCCGAGGAGCTCGCGACCGGTGCCGGAGAGGACGATGTGACCGGTCTGGATCACGTAGCCACGATTGGCGACGGCCAGGGCCTTGAGGGCGTTCTGCTCGACCAGGAGCACGGTCGTGCCCTGGCCATTGATGTCCTGGATGATCTGGAAGATGGTGTCAACCAGAATCGGCGAGAGACCGAGCGACGGCTCGTCCAGCAAGAGCACGGAAGGCCGCGCCATGAGGGCGCGACCGATCGCCAGCATCTGCTGCTCGCCTCCGGATAACGTTCCCGCGATCTGCGTCTTCCGCTCCTCGAGCCGGGGAAAGAGCGTGAAGACCCGTGCCAGGTCGTCCGGATTGGGCTTGCCATGTGAGAAAGCTCCCAGCTCGAGATTCTCCATGACCGTCATGCGGTTGAAGATGCGACGCCCCTCCGGCGCCTGCGCTACCCCCATCCCGGCGACGACATGGGCTGGTTTGTCGCTGATGAGGTTGCCGCCGAGATTGATGGTTCCAGTACGTGGTTTGAGAAGTCCGGAGATGGTCTGCAGTGTCGTCGTCTTGCCAGCACCGTTCGAACCGATCAGGGTCACGATCTCGCCCTGGTTGACGTGGAGCGTGACGCCTTTGAGGGCCTGGATGTTGCCGTAGTAGGTGCTGATGTCCTCAACGTCGAGCATAACCGCCGAGCGGTCGTGCCCATTGCTCGCCGTGCTATGCGCCATCGACTCTCTCCGCTACGCGCGCCGCGACCGGGGCCATGGTCGGGTCTGGCTCGATTGCTCCCACGGCATCGGCAGCGCCGGTCCCCAGATAGGCCTCGATGACTTTCGGGTCGCGCTGAACCTGCGCGGGCGTCCCTTCGGCGATCTTCAGCCCGTGGTCGAGCACAGTCACCCGGTCAGAGATGCCCATGACCACTTTCATGTCGTGCTCGATGAGGATGATTGTCAGGTCGAGATCGCGCCGCAGGCGGTCGATGAAGCGGGTCATGGCGGCGGTCTCTTGCGGATTCATTCCTGCGGTTGGCTCATCCAGGAGGAGCAGCTTGGGCTGGCTGGCGAGCGCGCGCGCGATTTCGAGACGGCGCTGGTCGCCGTAGGCAAGGTTCTTGGCAGTCACAGGGGCCTGACCGCGTAACCCGACGTAGTCGAGGAGCTCGCGGGCTCGGGCCCGCGCCTCACGCTCCTCGTGGTTGACCGAGGGGAGACGCAAGACCGCGCCGAATGGCGTCGATTTGAGACGGGAATGCATTCCGATCAGCACGTTGTCCAGCGTCGACATGTTGGCGAAGAGCCGGATGTTCTGGAAGGTGCGGCTGATCCCCCGCGCGGTGACCTGATCCGGGCGCAGCCAGCTCGCCTTACCGTTCTGGACATCGTCAGAGCAGAGCGTTTCCCCATCGAAGCTTATGTAGCCCGCGGTCGGTTTGTAGAGGCCGGCGATGATGTTGAAGACGGTCGTCTTGCCGGCCCCGTTGGGCCCGATGAGACCGGCAATCGCTCCCCGCGGCACGGCCATTGTGACGCTGTCGACTGCCGTGAGACCGCCGAAGCGCTTGGTGAGCTCACTGATGACGAGGAGCGCGTCGTCTGGCTCAGGGGAGAGATCGGCAACGGTGCTCATGCGACCTGCCCTCCCCGCTCGCCGGCGGTCGCGTCGTCGTGGGCGCGCACATCGAAGAGATCTTGCTGTTCCTGGACCGAGACATCCTCCGTCTCCGGCGCCATCTCAGCCGCGCGCTGCTTGCTCGGGAAGAGACCGCCCGGGCGAAGCAGCATCATCAGCACGAGCGCCGCCCCGAAGACCAGGTAGCGGTCCGTCCCCACGTTGTGGGTGGCGAGGAACTCGTTACCGATGCGCGCGCCGAAGGCGTTGAGCGGCTCGGTCAAGCGATCGGCCAGGATGCGGTCGAACGATCCGATCAGGAACGCGCCAAGGACAGCGCCGTATACGTTGCCGATGCCGCCGAGGATCACGGCGGACAGAACGAGGATGGAGAGGGTGAACTCGAACTGGCTGGGGTGGACGTACTGAAACGCCGATGACCAGAGCGCGCCCGCGAATCCGGAAAATGACGCGCCGAGGGCGAAGGCCCACAGCTTCGTCCGCGTCAGATCGATGCCCATGCTGGAGGCGGCGAGCTCGTCCTCGCGGATCGCTTGCCATGAGCGGCCGAGCCGGGAGTCATACATGCGCAGGATCATGAAAATCGAGACGAGGCCGACGAAGAGGATGAGCCAGTACCAGTTGCGCTGATCGGTCTGGCCGAAGCTGAGTGGGCCGATGCTCTCCGGCTTGGCGATCGGATTGATTCCCCTGGTCCCGCCCGTGAGCGGCACCGCGTTGAGAAAGAAGTTTGGGACGATCTCGCCGAAACCAAGCGTGACGATGGCGAGGTAGTCGCCCCGCAGCCGCAGCGTCGGCGCTCCCAGCAGGACCCCGAAGATGGCCGCCACCACGGGCGCGACAATGAACACCACCAGCAGGAACGGGACGTGGAAGTTCACGTTGGTGAGCAGGGCGTTGCCGGTGAGCGCGGCCGTGTAGGCGCCGATGCCGAAGAAGGCCACGTAGCCCAGGTCGAGCAGGCCGGCCGACCCGACCACGATGTTCAGCCCCAGCGCGGCCAGCACGAACAGGCCCGCCTGGGCGGTCACCTGGATCCAGAAGGTGTTGCCGGCCTGCGTGAACGGGAACAGCAGCAGCAGCACGGCGAGCAGGCCGATGGCGACCGCCTCCAGGCGGTAGAACGGCCCCGCCAGGCCCTTGAAGACCCCCAGGGACGCCAGCGTCGCCCCCGCGGCGGTGAGCGCCACGAAGAAGCCGAGGAACTCGCCCGGGTCGTCGACCGCGATGCCCACCAGGAACAGCGCGAACGCGAGCAGCTCGACGACCACGACGAGCGCGACGTCCACCAGCGCCGACCGCCGGGGCCACTCCTCGGGCGCCGCGTCCAGCGGCGCGTCGAACAGGCCACGGCCGGCGAGCCAGACCAGCACGCCGCCGGCCAGGGTGACCCACGGCCCAGGGCCGATGCTGCCGAAGTCGGCGTTCAGGAAGGTCACCAGGGTGAGC
>DASUQU010000246.1:0-2379 GCA_036280495.1 Thermomicrobiales bacterium
ACCCCGATCCGTTGCAAGTCCTGGGGGAGGGCGTCCAGCTCTCCGGGAACGAGTGGAAACAACTCGTTTTCGAGCTGTCGCCACGAGAGCTGCACATTGGTGCGCCGGTCGGCGGCGAGATACGTATCGAGGGTGAAGAGGAGATCGCCTTTTGGTCGGATGACCGTCATCTCCGCCTCGACCGCGGAACGGTCCGCCGTCACTTGGGGTGAGAGATGCACACCTTGACCGGAGAAAAAGCTCATGCGGGACGAGTAGCGCCGCCCGTCGGAGCCGACCTCTTCGAATGTATCGTCGACTGTCGTCGACCAGCCGTGTCCGTCGTAGGCGTCATAGCGCTGGCCGGCGAGGTAGGCCGGGCGCATCGCACCACCCGCCGGCCGCAGCAGCACGACGGGATCGTCAGAGAGCTGCAGATGCCCGCCGAGACGGAAGCTGTCGCCGAAGGCGGCGTAGGAGCCGCCGCTGTTCTCGCCAGGTCCGCCGAATCGAGAGACCAGCTCGTTCCAGCGACTGGCGACCTCTTCCAGAGGATCATTTATTCGCTCCCAGGCGGCTCCAAAGAGGGAGTCTCTGGTCGAGAGCGGCAACGTCCAGGCGAGCGCCGCGACCAGCAAGGCGATAACGATTCCGCCAAACAGAAAGCGCGGAACGGTCCGGCGCGGATACGGCAGCTGAGCTCGTGACCACTCGACCTCCCGCCGGTAGGCCGCGTGGCGAGCCGCGAGCATCGTGCCGGCGACCACCATGAGCAGAAGAGGCAGCGTGCCTTCCTCAGGGGCATACCCGAGGTTGGCCAGCGCAATTGCCCCGGGTAAGGCGAGTGCCGTGGTCAGCCAGCCCCGACGAAAGAGCACCCAGGCCGCGGTGTAGGAGACGAGCCAGACGGCGGCGCCAAGCATGATCGAGAGGAGTCGCGGGTCATCGAGCGGATCGCCGGCCTGGGCTCGAGCAAGCCATTGCGCTCCCAGATCGCTCAAGGCGGCCAGCCGTGCCCACCGGCCGCCATCGGCGAGTGGCATCCGTTCCACCGCCAGCAGCAAGGAGGCGAAGACCCCGCTGAGAATGGCGAAGAGGTGGGCGAGCAAATCCGGGGTGCTGAGCTTGGCCAGCCCCAGTCCGGTCAACAGACCGCCGATGGCCAGGATAGCCATGCTGACGCCATCCGGCGCCACGTCGCTGCGGGCGACGGTCCATGCCGTACAGAGAAGGACGATGCCGAGCAGGATCACGCTCGCCCACCCCTCCGCGGGTGAGACGGCACGCTCCAGCCGTGACGGTGACGAGCGAGGTGGTGACGCGACAGGGACGGAATGAGCCAGGCTAGCCACGGGTGCCTCGCAGCGGGGTGTGGGCCGGGCTGGCAAACGCCGACGCGATCGGTTCACCGTATTTGACGAGATGCGCCGGTATCCCCGCCGCCGCCAGAGCGCTCACGGTGAGCAGTGGCGACGGAGCGGAGCCGAATGTCCCCGGCTCGATCAGCACCGCCGAAACGCGAACGCCGCGCTGGACGATCTCGGCGAGTGCGGCGACCCACCGTTCATCAAGCGACGGAGTGATGACAGTCATGAAATCGTGCCGCCCGAGGCGGCGTCCCTCAACGGTGAGAAGCTCGGCGAGCGGCAAATCACCGTCGGCGCGGACGACCGCCAGGCTCTCCAGGATTTTGACCAGCTGCCGGTCCGAGCGATCGGCCGAAATCGTCTCCAAATGCGCGCCGGAGGCGATCAACCCCACGTTGCGGCCCTCCTCGAGAAAGCGACCGGCGAGCGAAGCGGCAACCGTCACCGCGTACTCTTCGGTCGAGTCGAGCCAGGCTTCTGCGGGCCACTGGCCACGCTCGTCCGGTGCCCAGTTCACCGGTCGCGTGGCGACGCGGTGCTGGACATCGTGCAAATCGAGAACGATCCAAACGTCCGCGGTTGGGTCCTGATCGAACTCCTTGACCATCAGGCGGGCCAGACGTGCAGTGGCTGACCAGGAGATACGGTTGAACCCATCGCTCGGCGTGTAGTCGCGAACACCGGCGACATTCGGCGTCACGTGGGGAGTGCGCCGTTCCAGGGCGCTGCCGCCGGAGAGGGCACCCTCCGGTATGCCGGCTTCCCGCAGCTCGACCACGGCCGGGTAGACGATCACCTCGGCGGTATCTTCGATCTCGAGCCGGCTGGCAAATATGCCCAGCGGGTCACCCGACCGGAGCTCGACTGGACCGAGGTGATAGCGCCCGCGGCGCACACAAATGGTACGCGTGTCCCATTCGACGGCCACGCGACCGGGAACATTGACGACGCGGCCGGGATCATGGCCAGGAAGTGTTGAACGATCCACCAGTTCGATCCAGAGCTTGCTCAAACGACCAGCGTTTCTCACGGC
>DASUQU010000247.1:0-8437 GCA_036280495.1 Thermomicrobiales bacterium
GCACGCGCAGGAAGGCAACCGGCTGCCCTGTCTCCATCTCTTTCCGGTCGAGGCGAACGCAACCGAGCAGTTGCAACGAGTGCTCGATAACGCCGCGCATCGCGCCAAGACCCGTGTCAACCGGATGATGACCTACGCCGAAGGTCGCCGCTGTCGCCACGCCGCGCTCGCTGCCCATCTCGGCGAACGACTCGACCCATGCGACGACGCCTGCGACGTCTGTACCGGCGAGCGAGCCGAAGGGGCTGCAACGAACTCCAGGCAAGAGCGATCTGCTGGCAAGCGGTCCGTCGCAACATCTGCGGACGCGATCGCCGTCTTGAAAGCCGTCGCAAGTGCTCCGTTTTCAGTTGGCAAGACCGGGCTCATCCGCCTGCTTGAAGGCTCAATTCAAAGCCGCATCCAGCGAGATCGGTCTCCTTACTTCGGAGCGCTCGGCGACCTGCCGAAATCGAAGATCGACGAGTTGATCGATCGCCTCGTGGACGACGGGTTCCTGTTCAGGGATCTCGACCACGAATTCAAGCTAATTAGACTGACGAAACAGGGCGCTGCAGCAAATCCTGACGACCTGGTTGCCTACGACGAGAAGCCGAAGTGTCCCCAGGCATTTCAAGCCACTTCCGAATTAGATGACGACCAGGATCTCTCGCCTGATGAGCAAGTAGTTCTGCGCCGCCTCCAAGATTGGCGGCGGGAGCGCGCCGACCGCGATGGTGTTCCTGCGTACGTCGTCGCACCGAACGCAACCCTGACCGAGATCGCGCGGCGTCGACCTGCAAATCCTGAAAAACTCGTCAAAATCAAGGGGTTCGGACCGACCCGAGTTGAGAAGTATGGCGACGAAATTCTCGCCATTCTAATCGAGACGAACATTCCTGATTCGCCTGATTAGGCAACGCACGCCCTGTGCTAGACTCGGCCCCGCTCCGCCTGGCGTCTCACTCGCCTCGGCGCCTTGGGGGCGGATGGGGCCCGGTGGCCTCCCCAGTCTTCAAAACTGTGTGAGTGGGGGTGCTCCCCTCACTGGTGGGTTCGACTCCCATGCGCCCTCGCCAGCGAATCGGCAAAGTCGTGAGGAGTTGCTCGGTAACGGTCGAGCAGTGAGGGCGGCGTGCTGCACTTTACGGCTCTATCACCTCGTGATATGGTCCCAGCCAACAATTCCCTCTCAGCCCGACGCGCCGCCGCATTGGATGGCGCGTGCGGCATCGTTCTCACCGAAAGGAGCGCCTGCTTAAGGATCGCGTGACCCCGCCGTCACTGCAGAAGGTCGGGTTGCATCCGGTCAAAGTGGACGAAAGGAGCAGCGCCAGTGAAGCCTCTCTATGAGCACTTCGACGATCTTCTGAAGGGTCGTATCGATCGCCGCACTTTCTTCAAGCGAACAGCAGCGGCCGGTGCCAGCACACCAGTCATCGCGAACTATCTGGCGCAGCCAGCGGGCGCGGTCTCACATTTCCCCGCCAGTCAGAACCACTTCAGCCTGACGCGAGCTGGTGCGCAGACGGCCAAGCTCTCGCCGCCGGGGGAAGGGGTCGATACCTCAGAGCAACTGATCTTCCGCGGCTGGAACTACCGGCCCGAGGTCGTAGTGGACAACACCGACAAGTTCAATGAGCAGTACGACGAGAACGTCGATTACCAGACGGTCACCGGCGACTACATCGCGATTATGGAGAACTTCCACATCGCGAACCAGCCGCTCGACATGGCCTACGCCAACCCGGCCACCCTGGCCCGCTGGCAGCTGCCCGGCTGGGTCCACGACTACGAGGCATGGTGGAACGTCGATGATGCGCGCGGAGAACTCTACGACGGGGTCCGCGCGTCGCTCACCATCGGCGACAAACTCTACGGTCTGCCCTATTTCGTCTCGATTCGCGGCTCGATGACGGCCAACATGGCCATCCTCGATAAGGCCGGTATCACGCCCGAGCAGTTCCCGAAGACGTGGGACGAGCTCTACACCCAGTTACGCCAGCTCAAGGCAGACGGCGTCACCGAAGAGGCGCCCTTCCTCCCGCACTGGTTCGCCTCGGGCGTCTGGTATGGGATCTCGTGGGGCTACCTGTTCGAGTGTTTGAACCGCGGCGCCATGCTTTTCGATGAGGAGAATGTCCCGGTCTTCGACGAGCAGACGCTGGCGATCCTAGAAGAGTGGCGGAAACTGCTGGAAGAAGGGATCGTTCCAGAAACCGTCTTCACCATGGGCGAGCCGGAGTTCATCGACGCATTCGCCACCGGCAAGTACGCCTACAGCCCGCAGCAGATCTACGATCTCAAGGTCTTCAACGATCCCGCGAAATCCCAGGTCGCCGGCCAGGTCCTGCCAGTGCCAGTCGATGGCCAACCGTGGGGTCTCATCGACGAGGGGATCTACACGGTGCCGAAGCGGGACACCGACACCGAAGAGAAGCTGGCCCGCAAGTACCGGCTGGCCGGGTTCTTCGGCTACCGCGACCAGGTCGACGGTGGCGAGCTCTACGTCGCCAAGCGTTGGGCGATCGAGGCCGCCCTCAACTCCGGCTACAAGGAGATCCTGCAAGATCCGGAGGTGATCGAGGCCTACAACGAGTGGCTGCCCAATCAGGAGCTCCTTCCCGTCATCGAGGGCATCGTCAACGCCGGCCAGTTCCCGCAGGTCTGGCAGACCTTCTGGTGGGAAGAGTGGAATGCTCAGGCAATGACCGAGCTGCCGAAAGCCGTGCTCGGTCAGACGCCGGTGGCGGAGGTCCATGCCGGGCTGAAAACGCTGGCGGAAGATCTCGTCACGCGTTACCAGACGTCGTAGGGGCGAACGCGAGGCTCACGATCGCTCGGGACATGACCCCGAGCGATTGTGGCGCCGATAAGTTGTTCATCAGAGCGGATGCCGATGGCCACGACGGTCGAGCTCGCTCCCGCCGGATCCCAGCCGATTCCCCGGTCGAGCTGGAGCTCGTCGCGCCTGAATGACACCCAGTTCGGCTGGCTACTGACCCTGCCCGTCTTCCTCGGGCTGCTGGCCATCGTCGGCTACCCGACCCTCTACTCACTCTGGTTGAGCTTTCACCGTGTCGACCTGATCTTCAAGCGCACCGAGTACGTCGGCTGGCAGAACTACCAGGCGGCGTTGACCTCGCCGACGTTCGTCCACGCCGTCTCGATCACGGTCTACTACACGGCTCTCGTCACTATCTTCGCCCTGGCGATCGCCGTCGGCGGGGCACTCATCCTCAACGAGAAGTTTCGCGGCCGTAGTCTGGTGCTGGCCATCGTCATCCTGCCCTGGGCCGTCTCGCTGTACGCCACCGCGATCGTCTGGAAGTTTCTCTACAGCCCGGAGTGGGGGCTGTTCAACGCCGTCTTGCTGCGGCTCGGGGTCATCGATCGGCCGTTCAACTTTCTCTCCGAGCACCTCGCCGTACCGGCGGTCGCTATCGCCCACGCCTGGCAAATCGCCCCGCTCGGCATGTACTTCGTCCTGGCGACGCTGCAGGTGATCCCCGAGGACCTCTACAAGACGGCCAAGGTCGACCGGCTCGGCTCCTGGGGCCGCTTCCGCCACGTCGTCTTCCCGTACATCAAGGCGCCGCTCCTGATCGTGATGGTGCTGGTCACTGTCGAGGCGGCGCGCGTCTTCGACATCATCTTCTTCATGACCGGCGGCGGGCCCGGGGATGTCTCGACGACGCTGACCTGGGAGGTCTACCGCGTCTTCTACCGGAACAATCAGTATGGGCAAGGCTCGGCGCTCGGCTGGCTGCTGGTGCTGCTGACGACGATTATCACCACACTCTACTTCCTTCTCCTCTTCTGGCGGCGGCGCGAGCGGCCCGACGCGGGGATTGCCGGCACAGCGCTGCCGAGCGTGGAGTAGGCAAGAGAGATGAGCGCGCGGCGGATTCTCGTTTACGTCCTGGCGGCGCTGCTGGTGATCTGGACGCTCGTCCCGATCTACTGGCTGCTCAACATGTCGCTGATGTTCAAGACGGAGTTCCTCGCCGTCCCCACCCACCTTTATCCGCACGGTCCGACGATCAGCAACTACTCCCGTCTCTTCGGAGCCACCGCCATCGGTCCGGGTGGCGCGGAGCTGCCGGTCATCGGCCAGGCTTCTATCATCCAGAATGGCCTGCGCAACAGCGTGATCGTCGCGCTCATCGTCACCGCGGTGACGATGCTCGTGTCGCTGCCGGTGGCCTACGCGCTCGGCCGCCTCGATTTCCGCGGCCGCACCGCGATGCTCTTCGCCATCATCACCAGCCGCTCGTACCCTCCGATTGCCATCATCATCCCCTTCGTCTTGCTCTACAGCCAGATCGGGTTGCAGGGGACGACGCGCGGGCTGGTGCTCGTCTACCTGACGCTGACGATTCCACTGGTTGTCTGGGTCATGACCGGGTTCTTCGCGTCGCTGCCGCGCACGGTGGAGGCGGCGGCACGGGTCGACGGCAACACCCGCTGGCAAGCGTTCTACCGGGTGATCCTACCGATGTCGTGGCCGGGGATCGCGGTGACCACCGCCATTTGCTTCATGGTCTGCTGGAACGAGTTCGCCTTCTCGCAGTTCCTAGCCGCCGGATCAGAGGCGCAAACGCTGCCGCCGGCGATTGCGACCTTCTTCTTCCAGATCTCGCAACCGACCGAGATGGCCGCGGTCTCGATCATCGCAATCATTCCGCCGGCGCTCCTCGCCTACCTCTTCCAGAGCCGGATTCGCAATCTCAATCTGGTCGATCCGCTGTAATAGAGGAAATATGAGCGAGATGAGCGCGACGAACCTCATGGCTCCGCCAGCGGCCCGGTCTCCGGAAAGCGCCACGAACAAACAGATTCGCTTCGTCGACGTCAGCAAGCAATTCGAAGGCGGCGGCGTCGCCGTGAAACATCTCTATCTCGAGATCCGGGATGGCGAGCTCCTGGTGCTGCTCGGACCATCTGGCTGCGGCAAAACGACGACCCTCAACATGCTGGCCGGGTTGGAGCGACCGACCAGCGGCCAGCTCTTTTTCGGCGATCGGCCGATGAACGATGTGCCGCCCGAGGAGCGCGACATCGCGATGGTCTTCCAGTCGATTGCGCTCTACCCTCATCTCAACGTGCGCGAGAACATCGGTTTCGCGCTCAAGACCCAGGGTGTGCCGCGCCAGCAGATCGCGGAGCGCACGACAGAGGTGGCGCGCATCCTCGATATCACGCCGCTCCTCAATCGCCGCATCCACCAGATCTCAGGTGGGCAGCGGCAGCGGGTCGCCATCGCCAAGGCGCTGGTGCGCCGGCCGCGTCTCTTCCTCCTCGACGAGCCGTTCTCCAGTCTCGACGCTGCCTTGCGACGCCAGATGCGCTCGGAGCTGGTGCGCATCCACCGCGAGATCGAGACGACGATGGTCTTCGTCACCCACGATCAGGAAGAGGCAATGGCGATCGCCGACCGGATCGGTGTCATGAGCGATGGCGAACTGATTCAGCTCGGGTCGCCGCTGGAAGTCTACCGTGCCCCCCGCAATCTCTGGCTGGCCCAGTTCATCGGCGCTCACCCACTTAACGTGATCGAGGCGTCGCTTGCGAATGGGGAAGCGCGGCTGTTGGGCAATGGAGTGTGGCAGGCGCCAGTCTCATTTGCTGCCCGCGCTCGCCTGCAGACCGGAGGTGTGGCCGACGGGTTCCTGATCGGAATCCGGCCGGAACATCTCAACCTCACGCTGGCCGGCGCATCGCCAGCGGGTGGCCTGCCGGCTGAGATCTACACCCGGCAGATCCTAGGGACGGACATCCTCTACGAGCTGACCTCCCACGACGACGTGTTGCGCGCGGTCACGCCGGCGAACCAGATCTTCGAAGTCGGCGATAAGGTCGTCGTCGGCTTCGACTGGAACGACGCCTTCCTGTTCGACGCCTCATCGCGCGATGCCATTGCCTGAGTCATCCGTGCTGGGTGCCCCCCGTCGCTCAGGATCGCGAGACGCCAAGAGCGTCATGCTGACTACGCAGACACGAGTGCATTGTCATCCTGAGCGAAGCGAAGGATCTCGACTCCTGGGGATCAGTAGGTTGGCGGTGCGAGATGCTCCAATGCGTTCAGCATGTGACATGAGCGTAGACGCTCTGCTCAGGTTGACGCATTCACGTTGTCGGTGGAGGCAGTGATGGATCAGGTCCGAGTTGGGGTCATCGGCGCGGGATTCATGGGCGCTCTCCACGCCCGGGCAGTCGCCGAAAGCGGATTCGGCACGCTCGTGGCCGTCGCCGATCCCGAGCCCGGCCGCGCCGCCGCCATCGCCGGCCCTCTGGGGCTCGGCGCCTATGCCGATTTCGCCGAGATGTTCGCCCGGGAAGAGCTCGCCGCCGTGGTGGTAGCCACACCAGAGAGTTTGCATCGAGACCCTGTCGTGACAGCAGCGAAGCACGGCTGCGCAGTGCTGTGCGAGAAGCCACTCGCGGCGAGCTTGGATGATGCCGACGCCATGATTGCTGCGTGTGACGCAGCCGGGGTGCCGCTCATGGTCGGCTACATCCTCCGCTTCGAGCCGGCCTACGCGCGCATCCAGCAGGCGGTGGCGGCCGGTGCCATTGGCCGCTTTCTCACCGGATATGGCCGACGCAACGCGCCGATCGGTGAGGGTCATCGTTCGGGCGGACGGACGACGCTCATTAACTACCTCGCCGTGCATGACCTCGACCAGATCCTCTGGTATCACCCGGAGGAGATCGTCCGCGTCAGCGCCAAGGCAGTGCGTGGCCGTCTGTTCGAGCGGCTAGGTGTAGCTGATTTCACCTGGATCACGGCGGAGTTCGCCGACGGCGCGCTGGCAGTCGTCGAAAGTGGCTGGGCACTTAACGAGGGGTGGGCCGGCTGGACGACCCCCGCCGCCTGGGGTGGATTCGGCGACGTCGAGATGAACGTCATCGGCACCGAAGGCGTCGTCTCACTCGATTTCACGCCGATGAACGTCTATGGCGTCGACGCCCAAGAAGGCTGGAAGCTCCCCGACACGCGGCACTGGCCGGTCATCAACGGCCGGCTAGTCGGTGCCATCCGGAACGAGGTTGACCATTTCCTGACCTGTGTCCAGACCGACCAGCCTCCACTCCTCGACGGCCGCTGCGCCCGCAAATCACTGGCAGTTGGACTCGCCGCCGATCGCTCGATCGAACTTGGGCGCGAGGTGGAGTTGCCACTCGCGTGAGCCATTCGTTGCCTGCGCGCACTAAGGTGGATACCTTAGTCAGTCCTAGGGTCGCCGCCGTCCGTCGCAGATCGTGGAAGTGCACACGTTGCAAGTTCGCGGCGGCAAAGTTCATGTAGAGTCCTATTAGACCGTATGCTCGTCGGTGCTCCCGGCGCCGGTGGGTTCGACTCTCATGCGCCCTCGCCATCGGGACCGCGTCGTTACAGTGCTAACCGTTGGCCCGCGTCAGGCGCTCCCCTCACTTGCCCCATAGCGAATCGCCGCATCGACGAAGATCCGCGGCGCCTGCTGTAACGACAGGATGCTGACCCACTCATTCGGACCATGCGCGAGCGGGAGGAGCCCAGGCCCGAACGCCGCGAGGGTCGGGATGCCGCCCTGGCCGTGAAATGGCCACGCGTCGGTTGCGCCGGGGAAGGCGGCGAGGGGCGGCGCCTCGCCGAGGACATCCGCCGCGGCTTGTTCGACCGCCCGCACCATCGGGTCGTCCGGCGTCACCTCGGTCGGCGCGATCCAAGCCAGCGTCGGAGCAAACTCCCAGGTCACCTCGGCTCCGGGAACCAGAGGCCGGATCCGCTTGAGTGCGGCGTCGACGTCCTCGGCCAGCATCGCCTGGGTCATCCCCGGTGTCGTGCGGATATCGCACCAGAACTCCGCATGACCGGGGAGCACGCCGTAGCCGACGCCGCCGATGCTCTTCACCCCAAGATTGATGGTCGGGCCGCCCGGACAGAGGGGATGTTCGGGATACCGGAGTCTCAGCTCGCGTCGCAACGCCACCAGCACGTTCGCCATCGCCTCGACCGCATTGACGGTCGGGAGCTGGTCCGAGATCGAGGAGTGCGTCTGCGTCCCCTTCACGACCACCCGGAACCCGCTGAACCCCCGGGAGATGACACGAATCGCCTCCCAGTCCTCGTGCAAGCCAGCTGGCTCTCCCAGGAGGATCGAGTCCACCTCCAGCGACCCTGAGCGCACGAGATAGGACGCGCCGAAGTGGCTACCGTACTCCTCGTCAGCCGTGAAGATGAGACTGAGCGACCCCGCGGCCCGGTCCGCGACCCGCGCGAACGCCGCCCCAGCCAGGACCATTGCCGCGCACGCGCCTTTCATATCGGTCGAGCCGAGCCCGAAGAGACGGTCACCCTCGATCGTCGGGGTAAAGGGATCAGTTCGCCACTCGGCGGCCGCGTCTCCCACCGGCTTGGTATCGAGATGACCGCAAAGCGCCAGGTGCGGGCCGGGACGGGCACCGCCGATGC
>DASUQU010000248.1:0-7202 GCA_036280495.1 Thermomicrobiales bacterium
TCAGGAGCGCATGTCTTCGAGGTCGCTTCAGCAGCCATCGACGTCACTTTCCGCCCGCTGACGCTCCTCAAGAAAGGCACGGATCTGGGCGGCCGTCGGCAAGGCATCGTGGGCGCCGGGGCGCGTCACCGCCAGCGCCCCCGCGGCGTTGGCCAGCGGGAGTGCCTCGTCGAGCTGGCGACCGCGGGCCAACTCGCTGGCGAGGACTCCGGCGAACGCATCCCCGGCTCCGATCGTCTCGACGACAGAGACCGGCCAGGCGGGAAGGTGGCGTACGCCACGGTCGTCGAGCGCGACCACACCCTGTCCGCCGAGGGTCACGATCACACTCGGTATGGCGAAACGCTGCTGGAAAGCTTCACTCGCCTTCACCGCTCCCGGTACGCCGGCGACCGGCATCCCGCTGAGTCGTTCCGCTTCGACGCCGTTGACGAGGAGGACGTCCACAGTCGACCACAGAGCCTTGGGGATGGACTCAGCACCGGGGGGAGCGGGGGAGGCATTGAAGATCACCCGGCCCCCCAGTGATCGGGCAAGCTGGGCGGCGTGGGCGGAGATCCGGACCGGGATCTCCAACTGGAGGAGGAGGACCGTCGATTGCGCGAACGCGTCGCTGGCGGCGTCGAGGTTTTCCGGTGCCAGACGTTGCCCGGCGCCAGGCACGATGATCGACGCGTACTCGCCGTCGGCTCCGGCGAGAACCGGGCTGATCCCCGTCGCCTCTTGTGGGTCGACCGTGAGGTAGGTTGTGTCGACTCCCGCTCGTGTCAGCGCGGTGCGTAGCCGCTCTCCGAAAAGATCGCCGCCGACGCGGCCGACGAAGAAAGTGCGAGCGTCGTTGAGGGCGGCCTGCGCCGCCTGATTGCCGGCCTTGCCACCGGGCGAGAGGGCTACGCGATGGCCGACGACGCTCTCGCCCCTGGCCGGTAGACGGTCGGCCGTCGCGACCACGTCCATATGGACGCTGCCGACCACGGTCACGCCCGTTGGCAGCTCAGCGCTCATCCTAGCCAAATGTGACCTCGTCCAGCAGCGCCTGCACGCCGAGCGCGTCGTGGCTCGCCTGTAACTCCGCCAATCGTCCTCCGTCGAGACGGTCCAGGATGGCTTCCAGCGTCCGCACGCGGGTGACGTTGGCGGCGCTCTCGGCGGCCGGGTCTTCGCGTACTGGGAACGTGTCGAAGTAGATCGTGCCGCGGTAGTCGTACCGGCGCAGCGCCGCCAGCAGCTCCAACGTCTGCCAGGGGTGGACGCTGCCGACCAACAGGCCGTCGTCACCTTGCCCGTAACCGTCGTTGAGGTGGACGCCGAAGAGCCGCCCCTCGCGTAGCGCCAGCGAGGCGGCCAGGGCGGGCTGCTCGCGCGCCATCAAACTGTGGCAGAAGTCGATCTGGACGCCGAAGTTGGGTAGGTCGACGTCGCGGGCGGCGAGCAGCGCCTCCCCCATGCCGCGGATCAGGGCAGTGCGGCGCGGTTCGAGCGGTTTGTACTCGACGCTGATCTGGATCGCCGGATCGTGCGCAGCCACCGCTCGGAAGCCGGCGACCTCGTCGGCCCAGAGCCGGTCATAGTCGACCTGGAATGGGTAGTCGAAGCCGTCGTACGCCATCCAGAGGTCGACGTGCGGCACCCCGAGCCGGGCCGCCACCTCGACGGCGTCCTGAGCCAGCCGGATGGCGCTCGCCCGGGTCCCGGCGCGCGGGCTCGTGAACGCGCCATCGGCAAAACCCGGCCCCTCGAAGCGGAGGCTCAGCGCCGTCAATGCCAACCCGGTTTCGGCCAGGGCGTCGCTTAGCGCCGCCGCGGTCGTCCCCTGGAAGTGCTGCGGATAGTTCAGTTCGACCGCGGTCAGCCCCGGAACGCGCGCAACGGTACGCAGCAGATCCGGCAGGGGGGCGCCGCGATCGAGGCCGCGGTCACGGAACGAGTTCAGGCGGGTGGCGAAGCGGTAGCGACTAGAACCGATCTTCATCTCCGCTCCTCGACTGCCCGGCGCCAACCGAGCGCCGACATCGCGGCGATCAACCGCGACATCATCCGGCAAATGCTTCCAGTGTGGGCAGCACCTGCTAAGAGAAATGGAGGTCAGATAACCATGCGAAACGCTCCTTAGCGGGAACCAAGACTACCTGCTCTCGCTGCGGCAGGTTCTTGCCCGATCACCACGTTGATGGGGCGCCCGGCGCATTGTTCGTTCAGAAGCCCGAGTTCAGGAATTGGCCTGCAACCATTAACCGAAGCATCACATCCACAATCAGAGTAGGTTCGTAGATTTCGATGAGCCCCTTCCCTAGGGACCCACGGCCATTCGCGCCACCCACGACGGCACGTATCACGGGGGAGGAAGTCCATGAACAGCGATCGCGCTATTGCCAATCCGCCTTCGGCCGAGGCGCCACGCGAGGACTGGCTCCGGGCCGGCATCCTCGCCGGATTCCTCGGCACATTCGCGATGACCGTCGTTCTCGTCGCCGCGTACTGGCTGGCCAGCAGCATCGGGAGCGCGGACGGTGGTGTCATCCAGCGTTGGTGTTGGGCGCTCGTCAACAACCCTGTGGCGCAACGCACCGCGGATGAGGTCCTCCTGGCGATCGGGGCGAACCTGGCGATGGGGCTCTTGCTCGCCCTGGTCTATGCCCGGTATGCGGAGCCGCGACTCCATGGTCCGAGCTGGTGGCGGGGCATGCAATTCGCGCTCGTCCCCTGGCTGTTGTCCCTGCTCATCTTCCTGCCGCTTATGGGTGGGGGCGCACTGGGAATGGACATCGGCGCCGGTCCGCTGCCGATTCTCGGAAACCTGATCTTGCACCTGGTCTACGGCGCGGTGCTCGGCAGTGCCTATGCGGAGGCGACCGAAGACTGGCTCGACGACACCGAAGTTGATCGCGTCAATGCGGCGTCGGCCGAACGAGGCGCCGCCATCGGCCTGGTGGCCGGACTGGTTCCCGGGCTGGTCATCGGGTGGATCATCGCCCCCGCATTCGATGGCCTCGTCGGTCGATCGGAGAGTGCGATCGGCATGGCGTTCATCGGCGCGGCGATTGGCCTCGCGATCGGTTCCTTCGCCGGAATGGGCCGTACCCAGGGCCCGACGCGAGGGGCGGTAGAACGCCGATAGGCTCCCATCGACTTGGATCATCCGGAGCTAAGACGCGTGTGTTGCCTCCTGTGGGTCGGTTCGGCCTGACTATCCTGGCGGTCGCAAACCGCGGATAGGTGATGCCAGTGGCGTATCGACGATGAACCACGATGACCAACCGGACACGCGTGGGACGGGGACGTTTCTTGGGCTGCCATTTGACTGGCACCGGCCCACCTGGTTTCCTGTCAAAGAGCGGGCATGGAACCCGCACGATCCCCGTCTGCTCACGCCGAAGAGCTTCGGCTGGGGCTCCGACATCAATTTCTACGAGCTGCTGGCACGCATGGGTATCGTGCGCCGCCGTTGATTTCTAAGCACCAGATCCCGTGGTCGTGAACGATGCGCCCGCCGCCGTCCAGACCAGCTCGCCGTCGAGGATGGTCATCCACATCCCGAGTGACGCGATCTGCTCGGGTGCGGTGGCCTCCAGGTCGCCGTCGACGATCGTGACGTCGGCGAACTTGCCAGGCTGTAGTGAGCCGATCCGGTCCTCCATCCCGATGGCAACCGCCGCGTCGAACGTGTGCGCGCGGAGCGCCTCGTCGAGTGTCAGGCGCTGGTCATCGCCAATCGGCACGCCGCCGCGTGTGCGGCGGGACATCGCCGCGCTGATGGTGTCGAGCGGACGCAGGCTGGAGACGAAGGCATCGCTCGAGAGGACCGGTTGGATACCGGCGTCGAGCTCTTCACGAATCGGCTGCAAGCGGTGGGCGCGCTCCCCGAGATGGCGAATGAAGTCGTCACCGGAATCGACCAGGAAGTTGGGCTGGTTGACCGGGATCACTCCCAGGCGAGCCATACGGCCGATCTGTTCAGGTGTCGGATAGCCACAGTGTTCGATCCGGTGACGGTTGTCGCCGCGAGGCGCGGCGCGCATCGCCGCCTCGATGGCGTCGAGCGACATCTCGATGGCCGCATCGCCCTGGGTGTGGATGCCGACCTGCCAGCCGTTGCGGTGGGCGCGAACGACGAGGTCTCTCAGCTCCGCCGGCTGCCAGTAGGTCGAGCCGGTGAACTCTCCATGAGGTCCGTATGGCTCCGAAAACCAGGCCGTGCCGCCGATGAGGGTGCCATCCGCGTAGAGCTTCATCGCGGCAATGCGTAAGTGATCGTCCCCGAACGGCGGAGCGATGCCGACCGCCTCGAAATCGTCGAGGTGGTTCGAGAGGGGCATGAGAGCGACACGCAGACCGAGCATACCCCGGGCGGCAGCATCGCGATAGATCCGCATCTCGCGGCGGGTGACCTGTGGGTCGCAGACGGTGGTGAGACCAGCGGCCAGGTAGACGCGACTGGCGTCGCCCAGCAGCGCGACTGAATCCTCGCCAGGAAGGAGCGTGTGGAAGTTCGGCCCGTGGCAGCCGATGTCGACGACCACCGGCAGGATAAGGTCGGTGGCGGCATCGAGGCAGAGACCGGTGAGCCGGCCCGCTTCGTCGCGCACGAAGTGGCCGCCGGGAGGGTCCTGGATGTTGTCGGTGATCCCGCGCTCGCGCATAGCGGGCGTGTTGACAAGCGCGTGGTGGACCGAGACGTGGTAGACGATGACCGGGTGTCCGAGTGTAGCCTCGTCGAGATCCCACCGGGTCGGTGGCTGCTCGTCCGGGAACTTTGACCAGTCGAGACCGACCGCCCGGATCCAGCGTCCCGGCGGCGTGACCTCCGCCACCTCCCCGATGACGCGGGTCAGGTCTGCCCGAGAGGTTACGGTAGGAAAGCGGACGTTGACCGACGCCAGCGCCTCGGCTGTCGCCAGGTAGTGGTTGTGGGCGTCGATGAGCCCGGGTAGCACGCTACGCCCGCCCGCGTCGATGACCGCGGCATCGCGAGAAACCGCATCCCACGCGACTGCTTCCGTCCCGACGGCGACTATTCGATCGTTCTGGATTGCAACGGCCTCCGCGTGCGGATTCGCGGGGTCTCCACTCCAGACCCGGCCGTTGCGGATGAGAAGGTCCGCGGCCACCATCGATCTCTTCATGGCCCCCTTTGCTATCCGTCCAGCTCGCGCAGGAGCGCCCGCAAGTCGAGCGGAGCATTGACCAGGGCGAGGCTGCCATCAGGATCACGGGGCCACTCTTCGCGGGGCCGGTCGCGGTAGATCTCGATGCCGTTGCCATCCGGGTCGCGGAGATAGATGGCCTCACTCACCCCGTGGTCCGACGCGCCGTCGATGGGCACGCCGAAGTCGACGAGCCGCTTCAAAGCGCGAGCCAGCTCCAACCGCGAGGGGTAGAGGATGGCGAAGTGGTAGAGTCCGGTGGTGCCGGGGGCCGGCGGTGAGCCACCTCGACTTTCCCAGGTGTTGAGACCGATGTGGTGGTGATACCCACCTGCCGAGAGGAATGCGGCGCTGTTCCCCATCTGCTCCATGAGGTCGAAACCGAGAGCATCGCGATAAAACGCGATCGCACGTGGCAGGTCCGCGACCTTGAGATGGACGTGGCCGATGCTTGTCTGGGGGTGGATCGAGGGCCAGACCGGTGTCGTTCCCGTCAGGTTGGATGTCGTAGCCATTCGCGTTCTCCTGCTCGTCCCCTGGCGACCAATCGGTTCGATTACGGTCATTGGCATGAGATTCCGCTCGATCTCGTCCCGACGCGGTTCGGGGCAGAACCGCGATTTCGGCGTCCGCGCAAACTCCGCCTACGTCACATCCGTCGTCAGTCCTGGCGTGTCAGTTGCGATTTCGATGATGAGACCGTCCGGGTCGTGAATAGAGATGCTACGGAAGTATGCGTGGTCCCTGATCTCGGTTGTCGCCACACCGCTCGTGTTGAGAAAGTCGTGCCAACTTGCAAGCGCGTCTTCGTCGGGGACGCTCAAGGCGAAGTGATGAGTCAGGCCCGCGCCCATTCTCACCGGCCGCATCGAGCCATGCGGATAGGCGAAGTAGGTGATGATCGTGCCGGGGGCGCCGTCACCGATGCCGAAATAGAGATGCGGCGAGGTCGGATCGTCGAAGTTGACCGTCCGCTTCACCAGCCGCATGCCCAGGATGCCGGCGAAGAATTGCTCGATTCTCCCCGCGTCGGAGCCGATCGCGGTGATGTGATGGATTCGCCGCAGCCGCATGTGTGGGGTAGGTGCGGAAACCGGATTCGGCCATGTCGCGGCGGCAATGGCCGCCTCGTCGCGGTGGTGGGCGGTCGTCTCCCGCGGCGGCAGCTTGACCTCAGAACCCAAAGCATCCGGAGCCTCGTCGACGGTCCAGCCGGGCCCGCGCGTCGCGATCTCGAGAATCAAGCCGTCTGGATCGGTGAAGTAGATGCTTTCGAAGTAGACCCGGTTGTAGAGGCCGGTGACGCGGATCCCGCTATCGGTAAGCCAGCGCTTCCACTGCAGCAGCGTATCGCGATCCCGCGTTTCGAAGGCGAGATGATGCGTCCCGCCCACCCCGTAGGACCCTCGGGAAGCACCCTTCCACTCGAAGAACGTCAGCACGCCCGGTCCATTCTCCTCGGCGGCGAAATAGAGGTGAGACGAGGAGAGATCGTCGGCGCTGACCGTCCGCTCGATCAGGCGCAGACCGAGGACTCCGGTGTAAAAGTCCACCGTGCGCTGAGCGTCGCGAGAAACAGCGGTCAGGTGGTGGATACCATTGATGCCGGGGAATGGGCCGGTCACGAGAGATCCTTTCCCGGCGATGCCTCGATGCGCTGACGACGCCACCGGTAGTGGCCCGGACCTGAACGTGAAGGAGACGAGCGATGGCGAGCACGGACGCGGCACTGCACCCTCACGCCGGGGAGCGCGTACTCAAAGGCGGCGCGCCGCTCGAGACAGCGGGAGGCGCCCTCATTGCCATTCACGGTCGCGGCGCTGGCGCCGAGGACATCATCGCACTTGCCAGGGAGATTGCGCCGCCGAACGTCACGATTCTCGCTCCCCAAGCCGCCGGGAATACCTGGTATCCCTACCGCTTTCTCGAACCAACGGAACGAAACGAACCCTATCTGTCCTCCGCATTGCGGGTCGTCGCCGATTTGATCGCGCAACTGGGAGAGCACCGCATCCCGCCTGAGCTCGTCGCACTGATGGGCTTCTCGCAAGGAGCCTG